>NZ_FOVQ01000016.1:0-49758 GCF_900115215.1 Pseudobutyrivibrio sp. UC1225
CATTTGGAGAATTGAGTTAATAATAGCTTTAAAAGAAAGCTTACGCGTTCTAGAGTGGTCAGTTGGATTTTTTACATAAGATGCTTTGTTAAGTAAAATTTGGTCAATAGAATCAAATAAATTTCTACGTAGTGTGTTAGGTTTTAAATATTTCATGCGGTTCCTCCTGTGAAAAAATGAATGTACTTAATCACAAGGGATTTTTTGCTAAGTAATTAGCAAAAAATCCGCACACTATGAAATATTTGTCAAGCTATTTTAAATTTTTTTCTTAACTTAATGCCATTGCGTTAGAGCGCGCCCATGGCGCGCAAACATAAAAAAGATTCTAGCCCAATTACTAGAATCTTTAAAATACATAACTATATTTATTCTTCCACAAACATACCAGTAAGTCTTGGTACATTGAAGCGATTTACAAACAAATCGCACTTGCAGAGGAATGTGAAGAAGGCGTGGAAGCCTTCACCTGCAAAGGATTCAAAGTTAGCTTGTCCTTTGGAAAGGATTACGTCGGCAGAGTCGATGGCGTTCTTAGATTCTTCTGGAAGCCATTTGTAGACTGTGCCAGCCACAAGTTTACCATTTGTAATCACCTTGAACTCATCTGTTAAGCCAACATACTTAGCATCTTCCATAGTGGCATCATTTGAAACTTCTCCGCCACGCACCATGACAGTGATATTTAAATGAGGGAAACGTTTCTTTAACTGTCTGAGGAAAAGCTTATCTAAAACTATTTCTCCGCAGTTGTCTGTGAGTAATAAAAAGTTTTTGCCTTCTGCGCATTGCTTGCAGAAGGACTCATAGGTTTCTTTTTCATCTTCTCGCATTTCAGTATCCTGAAATAATTCTAAGAAGGTTTTTTCTTCTACGTTTTGGATTACTCCAAAGTCAATGTAGTTACCGATTCTAGCCATAACCAAAGCTGTGGCAAGTGGGTCAGTACTGTTTTCAATTTCGGATTCCAATCCCTTTTCCATTGAAAGAACAAGGTCATTGAATTTCTTGTTTATCTCTTTGAAACTATGTAATGGACCGATGTGCTTTGCATAAGCCTGATTGAAGGCGAAATTCATTTCTGCGCTACAGGCATTTTCATCACGATTATCAAGTATATTTTTTATCTCTTCAAGGTAGGCTGCATTATCTGTTTTTGCAGCCTGTCTGTCATACATGCATTTGACACAGCTTGGATTTAAATTCATTGTTGTCCTTTCGTTGCCTGATTAAATCTGTTCGCCATTAAGGAAAAGAACTTCATCTGGTTCGATTGGAACGCAGACGCATTTCTTGCCATCTACATAAGCAGTAGTAACTGTGGCAGCCTTGTCCTCTGAAACCTTTACAACGATATCAGCTGGCTTGCCTTCTTCTGTGATACCAGTAGCTTCCTTGAGCTGCTTTGTAAGATCAACTACACGTTCCTTAAGTACGTTCTTTTCTACACGAAGCTCATTATTCTTAAGAGCCTTCTCATCAAGGATTTCTTCAGCAAGTGGAAGCTGCTCCTCGAAGTAGTTTTCAAACTTAGCCTGAATCTTTTCAACCTTTACATCAGAAAGACCTGAGTCTGTAAGGATATTTGCAACATCCTGTGGCTCTAAGATAATAGGCTCATCCTGACCAAGACGCTCTGTCTCAACAGTGATGAAATCAGAAAGGTTCTGCTGAATATCAAGCTTTGTCTCGATAGTTTCATCTGTCTCTTCACCAAGAGCCTGATCAATAATGTTGTTAAAAGCGTTCTTCTTCTGAGTAGAAGTCTTCTTTGTGCCGCAACCGATGCAGTTCTCCCAGAACTCTACATGTGGCTCTTTTGTATTCTTAGTGTAAGCAAGACAAGCATGTAAATCAGTAGTACGCTCTGAGAAGCAGGGGAATGTGAAGGCTGTGTCTACAGGACCTACAACCCAGTCACGGATACGGGCACCGATTCTGTTTTCATCTTCACGATATCCAAGACCTGGCTTAGAAAGAGCAACTGGGCAGATAGCGCAGATTATGTAATCGTATACTTCCTCTGACTCATCAAGTGTAAGCTCATCTGAAGTCTTCATAGGAATATCGTAAGTATCGTGATAGAGAAGGATAAGATAGTTCCCGACAAAGTCATAAGACTCGATGATTCTGTTGTAGTATTCGATAAGAAGCTTCTCATCCTGAAGACGTGTCTCACGAAGTCTCATAAGAAGGTCGTGACCGCTACCTTCGATTTCTGATTCAGGATCAAATGGAAGCTCAAGAAGGTTGTTTCCAACAGTACCTGAAAGTGACTTATTTGCAATTTCAAGATATTTATGGAATTCCTCATCATCAAGATTAAGGAAAGTCTCCTTAAATGTGAGCACCATTTCCTTGTTGGCATCAACGTAGCAACCTACCATCTTGTCGAAGTTGCAGGAATCCTTTTTAAAGCGACGCTTTATTTCGTTTATTTCTTTTTTATTCATAAAGTATTCTCCTAATTTTTTATGTCGTGATATTTATTATAAGTATGACAAAAATCTATAGCAATAGGTAAAATGAACGAAGAAAAATGTTAGAGCTATGAGATTAAGAAATATGTAAGGTAGTAATACTTGCAAAAAACTACCCAGCGAAAATATCTCCCGCTGGGTAGCAAATAATCCAATATTTTTATACTAATGTCTCAAGTTCTTTGATAATCTCTCCCATCTTAGCAAGTGCTGCCTCAATTGGAGCTGGTGTAGTAAGGTCTACGCCTGCAATCTTAAGAAGCTCAACAGGTGCGTCTGTACATCCTGATGATAAGAACTTCTTGTAGCGCTCAACTGCTGGTGCACCTTCTTTTAAAATCATGTCTGCAATTGCTACCGCTGCGCAGAAGCTTGTTGCATACTGATATACATAGAAGTTGTAGTAGAAGTGTGGAATACGTGCCCACTCATATGCGATTTCATCATCAGAAATCATATCTGGACCGTAGTACTTCTCGTTAATTTCCTTATAAAGCTTGCAGAGATTCTCAGCATTGAGGTTCTCGCCAGCCTCTACCATCTCATTTGTAGTCTTCTCGAACTCAGCAAACTGTGTCTGACGGAATACTGTACCCTTGAAGCTATCGAGATAATGATTAAGAAGATAAGCCTTCTCCTTCTTATCTGTACAGTTCTTAAGAAGGTACTCTAAAAGAAGAATCTCATTACATGTAGAAGCTACCTCAGCAACGAAAATCTTGTAGTTTGCATAGATGTATGGCTGTGTCTTGTTTGAGAAATAGCTGTGCATTGAGTGACCCATCTCATGAGCTGTTGTAAACATATCATCAAATGTATCTGTGTAGTTAAGAAGCATATATGGGTGAACGCCATAAGCTGTAGCAGAATATGCACCGCCGCGCTTGCCCTTATTCTCATAAACATCAATCCAACGATTTGCAAAGCCTTCCTTAAGGAGTGCTACATAATCATCTCCAAGTACTGCAAGAGCCTCGCAGATAGTCTTCTGTGCTTCCTCATACTTAACAGTCTTTGCTGCATCTGGAATCATTGATGTGTAGATATCATACATGTGAAGCTCGTCCACACCAAGGCACTTCTTACGAAGTGAAACATATGCGTGAAGCTTATCAAGGTTAGCATTTACAGTCTTAACAAGATTATCGTATACCTGTGGGCTAACATTGTTTTCATCAACAGCAGCCTCGAGGTTTGAGCTGTAGTTGCGAACACGTGAATTAAAGATATGCTGCTTAACCTCGCCGTTGTAGATAGCAGCCATAGTATTTAAGTACTTCTTGTATACGCCGTAATATGTCTTGAAAGCATCCTCACGAACACGTCTGTCAGCTGACATAAGCATTGGAACGAAACGTCCATCTGTAAGAACTACCTCTTCGCCCTTCTCATCCTTGATAGCTGGGAATGTCATATCAACATTCTTAAAGGCACTATAAACTTCTGATGGTGTGTTGCCCATTTCCTGAGTCATAGCTACAACCTTCTCCATCTCAGCTGATAGAGTGTGATTCTTCAATCTCTGGATTTCTTTAATCTCGATTCTATAAAGCTCAAGCTCTGGCTTTTCTGAGATAAACTTCTCAATCTTCTCTGCATCACAAGCAAGAATCTCTGGTGATACAAATGAAGTTGATGCTCCAATCTTTGCATAAAGACCGAACATTCTCTGTGACATAGACTGATGCTCAGTATTTCCCTGATCCTGATCGAAAATACGCTCAGCATAATTAAATGCAAGATCAAACTTCTCACCAATGATTGCATCTATATCAAGTACTGCAAGAAGGTTTTCTGCACTGTCACAAACCTTACCCTCAAACTTTGCAATCTCAGCAAGCTTATCCTCAATAAATTTGATATCTGCTTCCCAAGCTGCAGTGTCTGCATACATTGCGCTAAGGTCCCAAGTATCCTCTACACGGACCTGATCACGACTTACTAATTCCTTTGCCATAATAATTCTCCTATCTATAGTCTTGCTGAGAGATATTTTAACACATTTCAAAATTTCTACACCATTTTTTCAAAAATACATTGTATGCTATTAGTAACGTAATAAATGTCGGTTCAAAAAGGAGTCGTTTATGGCAGATAGCAGAGCAGATCTTATCAAGGGACTCAATCAGGCAATGAATGGTAGCAAGGAAGATGAACTTGGTCGTCAGTTCTTTGCAGATACCAACACCTTGAAAACTGGTGCCGCAGGTGGAAATGTAGAGGTAAGTGTATTAGTTTCCAAAGAAGAGTTTGGAAAAATTGCCAGTGGAGTTGTGAAATATCATGTCACAGACCGCCGTGGAATTGAAGAAGGCAATGATATTATTTTCAATGAAGTGGAAGCTGATGGATTTACACAGACTGGTCATAAACTGGCCAAAAGAGTTACCAATGTTAAGTCCTATCTTCAGATACCAGGACTAAAAGATGGATTTAGTATTGTAGCTTTCTAAAACTGAATAGTAAACTGCGTACTTTTTGTACGCTGATATAATAAAAGAGAACCGCTACCGGCCAGTTTAGCCGGAACGCGGTTCTCAATTTTTATCCGCTGGTTACATCTCTTCTACGAGCTGACGTGTTGTCGTTCCCTTATCTGCATCGCTGCAGCATGGGTCTTCCTTCTTAGGTGCCTCCTTCTTTGGAGCTGTCTTGTCGATTGGTGTGCTTTCACCAAATCCAAGCATCTCTGTCTTAAATGTAAGATCAGCTGCTGCAGAAGCAAGGTCTGTAGGAACTACAATCTTTGTTGCTCTGCCATCGCCCATCTTCTCTAAAGCTTCAAGCTTCTTAATAAGAAGGACTCTCTCATCCATGTTTGCTTCCTTGAGCATTTCAATACCACGAGCCTCAGCCTCATATACAAGGCGAATAGACTCAGCCTGACCTGTTGCACGAGCAATCTGTGCATCTCTTTCAGCCTCAGCCTTAAGAACCAGGGCCTGCTTATCACCTTCAGCTCTTGTGATAGAAGCCTGCTTGTGACCTTCTGCCTCAAGAAGAGTCTCACGACGATCACGCTCAGCCTTCATCTGCTTCTCCATTGAACGCTGAATCTCTTCAGGTGGAATGATGTTCTTAAGCTCAACACGGCCTACCTTGATTCCCCAAGGATCAGTAGCCTCATCAAGGATGACACGCATCTTTGAGTTGATGTTATCTCTTGATGTAAGAGTCTGGTCAAGCTCGAGCTCACCAACTAAGTTACGAAGTGTTGTAGCTGTAAGATTCTCGAGAGCGATGATTGGACGCTCAGCACCATAAGCATAAAGCTTTGGATCCTGAACCTTGAAATAAACTACAGTATCGATTTTCATGATAACATTATCCTTTGTGATAACGTCCTGTGGTGGGAAATCAGCCACCTGCTCCTTCAAGGAAACTCTCTTAGAAACTCTCTGCAGGAAAGGAATCATTACATGAAGACCTGCCTGCCATGTGGCATGATATTTTCCAAGGAACTCGATTACATATACATATCCCTGTGGAACGATTCTGATACCAAATGCTATGGCAATCAGGATAAGTACCAAAATTGTAATTAATACTGGCATAACAATACCTCCTCAATAATTGTTTTTTATGGTTTAAGTATAATAAATAAAGGAGCAGATTTCTACTCAAAATCTGCTCCTTTAGGTTGTTCTATTTGTTCCGTAATTACAAATTAGCTCTAGTTATTTCCCTTTAACAATGGACGAAGTGGCTGATAAATAAGCACTGTAATGATTGCTGAAATCATTCCCTTTACAAAAGTGAATGGTACGTTGAACATAAGTAAGCACTTCTCGATTGAATCAACCTTTGCAAATGGCGCTACTGCCTGATAAGCCTCCACGATAACTTCCTTTGGCATGAAGTTGTAGTATACCGGATATACGATATAAAGATTTGATGGGAAGCTGATTGCTGCCATAATAAATGCACCTACAACTGCTCCAAGGATTGCATTTTTCTTTGTCTTCTTATGATGATAGATAAGACCTGCTGGAAGTACAAAGCCTACGCCAAGAATGAAGTTTGAAAGCTCACCAATGCCACCAGTTGTAGTCATAAGAAGATGTAGAAGATTTTTAATCAAGCAAACAATAACACCATAAACTGGTCCCAATGCAAAGGATGCCATAAGAGCTGGAAGCTCTGAAACATCAAGTTTGATAAAGCTAGGCATGATTGGCACGGCTGTGTCTAAAAACATAAGCACGAAAGCGATTGCTGAAAGCATTGCTGTCACTGTCATGCTTCTTACGTTAACCTTTTTCACTGTTCTTGTCTCCACATTTGTTCCTGTAAAATTTGTTGTATCCATTTTTGAACCTCCTTGAAAATACATTTATTTAACTAGGAAGTCTTCTGTATAAAAAGAAAGCCCTGAGATAAACTCAGGGCTGTACGTACACAAATAAAACTTTGCACATCTTCTTCCATCCAGACTATACTGTCGGTACTGGAATCACACCAGTTCAGTCTTATTAAAGACTCGCGGACTATCACCGCCGGTCAGGAATTGAAAGCGTAAGCTTTCGCACCTTGCCCTGAAGATTTCCTATTTAACTAAAGAAACTATACTACACCTTCAAAAACTAATCAAGTACAATTGAATATTCTACTCTACCGGTGCGTATGTTTTTTCGAATAATTCCTTATCAACTACATAAACACTGGTAGGATCGTCCTGAGTAACTACCATGTAATCACCTGGGCGTCCTAGCTTATAATTCTCCGGCTCCCATTTTGTGAATACCTTTGTACGACAGATGAGTTCCTTAGCATATATATTGCCATACCCCACATAAGTGCATGAGTGCACAAGTGGCAATAACCCCTTTGCGTTCCTTTCTTTGAGCTTTCTAATGGATGGAGCATATTCTCCTGGGAACTCGTATTTCTTATCACTAATCTCGTAGTACTTATCAAAAAGCTCAGTCTTTGTGATGTATACTTCACCACGAACGCCAACCGCAATGATTGTATCTTCTTTTATTTCAAGCTCGTGGTCACCTTCCATAGCACGGATAACCGCCTTAGTACCAACTGGGTAAATCTCAGTGCCCTTAACATATCCGATAGTAACACGCTTACTCTTATATACGTTCATGCTGCTGATATCAGCTGTATATTCACCAGCGTAGATAATCTCATTGTTCATGAAATATTCTTCCATACGCTCTCTGAAGAAATGCTGAATTGCAGATGGATTATAATCAAGCTCCTGCTTTTCAAGAAGTGAACGAACGATAGAACCGCCTGCTTTTATAAGGTGACCGCCTCCATCTCCTACGCCCTGACAAATAAACTTAGCAAGCTCGTCTGCCTTAACCTCTTTTACGCAGCTACGAACAGAAATCTTTATGCCACCTTCGTGAATAGAATAAACAAGACAGCATTCAACGTCCTCAACCTGAAGCATCATATCTGAAATAATTCCCAATATGTTCGGGTCGCAAGGATCAGTCTTTACGATAGAATAATGATTCTCGTGATAATATTCTGAGCCGAGAAGTGCAATTCCCGCAATGCGAAGCTCTTCCTGAGAAATATTAGAATTTTTAAACTTTGTGATAGCAGAATTACTGTATTTAAGATAATCTCTCATATCCATGTCCAGAGGATGCTGGACTTCTGAGAAATTATTACTATCTGTCATAAGACCATAATAAAGCGCTGTGGACAGCTTTTTATCCTTTTCAACTGGATATCCTTCTTCTTTAAGCATGTCCCAAAGAATAGTGGAACAGCTGGCAAGATATGAACGAATCTCTGAAAGCTCCGGTAATGGATTTGATATCTGATGGTGATCGATTACGGCTATGTTTCTGGCCTTAAAGGTCCTTACATTGCCCTCACCGTACTGACAATCTACTGTAACTAGAAGCTCTGGAAGCTCCTGCTCTCGTATACCAAGAAGCTGTGAAAGCTGTGCCTGATGGCGAACATAGTGAATATCTACGCCAAGTTCTGATATCATCAGCTTAAGATTGCTCTTGGTGATTTCAAAATTTCCTCCATACACGAAGGCAACAGTCTTATCATTATCCCTCAGATACTGTGTGAGAGCCATTCCTGAAGCAATGGCGTCAGCATCAGGAGTGTTATGACACTGAACTATTATATTATTGTACTCTAATAACTGTGATAGTTTCATATATACTCCAATTGTTTTATCTGAAAACATTATACCGTATAACGCATGGTAAATGTTAACAAAAAAGGCTTGAAACCTTACAAAAGTCTCAAACCTCTGAATTATAAAACTATTATTAATTAACTTCAACAGGAGGAATTGCCACCTCATGCATAAGTTCCAATGACATATCCCTAAGGATACCATCCAATATCTCTATCTGTTCCGCAGAAAAATGCTCCTGCGCACGTTCAACTACAGTACTAACATACTTCTGAGAAAGATTAAAATAATTATAATATTTTTCTGTTACATGAAGATGATACTCACGACGATCTGTCTCTGATTGAACCTTTTCAATGTAACCCTTCTGAATCAAACTGTTAACCTTATATGCAGCGTTTGGTGATGATACGTTAATAAAATTCGCAAACTCTGCAACTGTAGGATTCTTTAACGCATGAATAATCTCCACGCAAAAAAGCTCCACAGTAGTAAGGGATGTTTCACGAGAATTTAACTTCTTGAACATCTCCTGATAGAAGTGGATTTTGAATTTTGTGTACACCTCGGAAAGTGTCTGCTCTAACATTTCTAGTACCTGTTCCTTTTTATTATTTATTCCCCCTAGAAATATCATAGTCATTTTATTCTCCTATGGCAAAGGAAATTTCTGCCCTGGCAGCCACCTGACCATCTACATAGGCAACTGCTTCACCAAATCCAACTGGTCCCTTTCTCGAAGTAAGTTTGCATTCAAGCTCTAAAACATCCCCTGGCTCCACCTGCTTTTTGAAGCGGGCATTTTTAATTCCGCCGAAAAATGCAAGCTTTCCTTTATTCTCATCCTCTGTTAAAAGCGCAACGGCACCTACCTGAGCCAAAGCCTCTATAATAAGTACGCCAGGCATAACAGGATGTCCTGGAAAATGTCCAAGGAAATGCATTTCATTTGCTGTAACACACTTAATTCCCTTGGCGTAATTTCCTGGCTCGCACTCCTCTATTCTATCCACCAAGAGAAATGGGTAACGATGTGGTAATATCTCCTGAATCTGTGATGAATTTAGCTTCATGCGTACCTCCTAAATACAAGGGATGCATTGTGACCACCAAAGCCTAAGGCATTTGAAAGGGCTACCTTGATTTTCTCATCACGACCGATGTTAGGTACAATATCCAAATCACAGGCTTCATCTTTTTCACGATAATTAATAGTTGCTGGCACAAATCCATCTCTCAAAGCAAGGGTTGTAATAATTGCCTCAACCGCTCCTGCTGCGCCGAGAAGATGACCTGTCATAGACTTTGTGGAGCTGACCTTAAGCTTGTATGCGTGGTCGCCAAATGCTTTCTTAATAGCAAGTGTCTCACCTGCATCATTAAGGCTTGTGCTTGTTCCATGGGCGTTGATGTAATCAACATCATCCATTTCAAGTCCAGCGTCTTTTACTGCAAGTGCCATACATTTAGCACCACCCTCACCCTCTGGGTTTGGTGCAGTAACATGATAAGCATCGCAGTTTGAACCATATCCTACAATCTCACCATAAATCTTTGCTCCACGGTTATGTGCATGCTCTAATTCCTCAAGTACAAGAATACCTGCACCCTCGCCCATAACAAAGCCATGACGCTCCTTATCAAAAGGGATGGATGCACGGTTAGGATCCTCGCTGGTACAAAGAGCCTTCATAGCCTGGAAGCCACCTATTCCAAGAGGAATAACTGTACCTTCCGCACCACCACAGACCATAACATCCTCATAGCCATCACGTATTCTATGGAAGGAATCACCGATTGCATTATTTGAGCTGGCACAGGCTGTAACTACTGATGTGCACATTCCCTTTAATCCATATGTGATTGCAATCTGACCTGCTGCCATGTTGCTGATGGACATTGGGATGAAATAAGGTGAAATCTTATTATACCCCTTTGTCTCGCCCTTGCCATGCTCCTCTGCTATTGTTGAAAGACCGCCGATACCTGATGACATGATGCAACCCATTCTGTCATGATTTTCCTTTTCCAAATCAAAGGCCGCATCCTCCATTGCCTCTTTTGCAGCTGCGCAAGCGTACTGTGTGTACACATCCATACGTCTTGCTTCCTTTGCTCCGAGAATCTCAGCAGCATCAAAATTCTTAACCTCACCTGCAAGCTTTACCTTGAAATCTGTGGTGTCAAAATGGGTAATCTGGCCAATTCCACACTTTCCTTTTTTTACAGCGTCCCATGTAGACTGAACGTCATTTCCAAGGGGATTAACTGTTCCCATTCCAGTAATTACAACTCTTCTCATTACATTCCTCCGGTAACTTCTATAACCTGTCCTGTTACATAGTCAGATTTCTCTGACGCCAAAAATTCCACCACATTTGCCACATCCTCTGGACTTCCAAAACGTCCTACAGGAATCTGCTTAAGATAATCCTCCTTCACATTTTCAGGAAGCTTATCTGTCATAGCTGTCTGAATAAAACCTGGTGCTATCGCATTTACGGTAATGCCCTTGCCACCATATTCTCTTGCCACTGACTTCGTAAATCCGATAATTCCAGCCTTGCTGGCAGCATAGTTTGCCTGACCAGCATTTCCATTTACACCTACGATTGAAGTGATGTTTACTATCTTTCCTCTTCTGGCCTTCATCATGTCTTTGATGGCAGCCTTTGTGCACAGGAAGGTACCTTTAAGATTGGTATCTACAACTGCATCATAATCCTCCTCGCTCATACGAAGAAGAAGTCCATCCTTAGTAATTCCAGCGTTGTTTACAAGGACTTCCACAGGTCCCATCAAATCCTTTACTTCGTCAAACATGTTTTTAACATCTGTTTCGTTACTAACATCAGCCTTGATAAACATTGCCTGAACGCCAAATTTCTTGCACTCGGAAATTGTTTCCTGGGCAGCTGATTCATTTCCCGAATAGCAGATTGCAATGTTATAGCCCTGTCTTGCAAGCTTCTCAGAAATCACCCTGCCGATACCACGGCTACCACCTGTAACTAAAGCTACACTCATGCCAACTCCTCCAATGTGTTTTCAAAATCTTCTACTGTATCGATTGAATAAACCTTTACATTATCAACGGTCTTGCTGATAAATTTGCTAATTGCTTTTCCTGGTCCAATCTCAATGATTGTATCCACACCAGCATCAGCCATATATTTAATGGAATCCTCAAGGTAAACCGATGACTGAACCTGCTTTTCCAAGAGCTTTGGTACCTGCTCCTCACCAGTCTTTTCTCTGCCAATGCAGTTAAAAATAACCTTTGAGTTTCCTTCCTTAAATTCTACCTTTTCAAATTCTGCTGCCAGCTTATCTCCAGCTGGCTTCATAAGCTTTGTGTGGAAAGGACCACTTACCTTTAGCGGTAAAATTCTTTTAACACCTGCGTCCTTTAAAAACACACTAGCCTGATCTACTGCTGCTGCATCTCCCGAAATAACAATCTGTCCCGGGCAATTAAAATTAGCTGCCTGAACAACACGCTCATTACAGAAATAGTTGTTAGCATAATCACAGGCTTCTTTGACTGTCTCTCTATCTGCTCCAAGTACTGCGCACATCTTTACAAGTCTATCCCCTGATGCCTCAGCCATAAACTTTCCTCTTTTTGCAATAAGTTCAAGTATGGTAGACTCGTCCAATACTCCTGCTTCGTAGAGAGCTGAATATTCACCGAGGCTAAGCCCGCAGGTATATTCTGCCTTGATTCCCTTCTTGTGAAGAAGCTTTGTTACTCCGATGGCGAATGCAACCATGGCTGGCTGGGTATATCTAGTATCTGAAAGCTGCTCCAATGGACCATTGAAGCTTAAGTCCGCCACATCCATATCTGTCACACCTTTAACTGCATTTGTTGCGTTATCTATGGTCTCTCTGTACTCCTCGTACTTTTCATAAAAATCTAGGCCCATACCTACGCGCTGGGAGCCTTGCCCTGCATACACTATTCCTAATTTCATAAAATCTCCTCTAAATAGCTATATTTGCTGCACTATGTAGCGTTTTTTTAGCCCCCACATAGATTTCATCTAGTATTTCCACCGCTGGACGGATGGCTGTGAGCTGTCCACAGGTCTGGCCAGCCATTAGTGAGCCATGTACTGTGTCGCCTTCCACTACAGCTTTGCGGAGACTTCCAAGTGTCATTCTTTCCAAATCTTCTCGGCCTGCACCTTCTGCCTCAAGCTTGAGGTACTCTCTTGCCATCTCATTTTTGATGATACGAACTGGTGCGCCCTGACTGCGACCTGTTACAGTTGTGGAGTTATCCTTAGCTTTGATAAGTGCATTCTTGTAATTATCATGGATTGGGCACTCTTCTGAAACGAGAAGACATGTACCAATCTGCACACCACAAGCTCCTAAAAGAAGGGCTGCTGCCATCTGCTTTCCATTTGCAATTCCACCTGCTGCAATTACAGGCACATCCACTGCAGCAACCACCTGAGGAAGAAGTGTCATGGTAGTCATATCGCCTACGTGTCCACCAGACTCGCCTCCTTCTGCGATAATGGCATCAGCTCCTGCTCTCACCATCATTTTTGCAAGTGCTACTGAAGCAACAACTGGGAACACCTTAGCCCCCATCGCCTTCCAGCCTTCCATATACTTACCTGGATTTCCAGCTCCAGTTGTTATGAACTGCACCTTTTCCTCGATAAGCATTTTTGCAATGTTATCTACATCAGGATTCATCAGCATAAGGTTTACACCAAAAGGCTTGTTGGTTAATGACTTGCAAATTCTGATTTGCTCTCGCAAAGCTTCTGCATTCATACCACCTGATGCCACCAAGCCAAGGGCGCCAGCATTGCTTACAGCTGCTGCAAATTCTCCTGTGGCGATGTTTGCCATGCCTCCCTGAATAATTGGATATTTAGTTCCTGTTAAATCATTTAGTTTCATAATCTACATCTCCATAACCACGGCACCCCAGGTCTTTCCTGCACCAAAGGCACACATAAGAACCTTATCGCCTTTACGAATTCGACCATCAGCTATTGCTTCATTTAAGGCCAAGCCCACGCTGGCTGCTGATGTGTTGCCGTATTTTTCTATATTTACAACGAATTTTTCCATCGGCTGTTTTACCTTTTTAGCAATGGATTCTATAATTCGAAGATTTGCCTGATGTAATACAAAATGGTCAATGTCGTCATAGGTAAGACCTGCCTTTTCTACCACCTGCTCAATAACCTTTGGCACAGTGGCAACAGCAAATTTATAAGTACCCTGACCATCCATGTGAATATATCCATCTGGGGATTTGATGTTAATCATCTCCTCATCACCACTAACTCCAATCACTGATGTATAGCTGTTATCAGCAAGCTCCACAACTGCAGCTGCTGCACCGTCACCGAATAACACACAGGTACTTCTATCTGTCATGTCCATCTTCTTAGAGAGAACCTCGGCTCCTATAATAAGTCCATATTGGGCATCCCGTGCCATCATCAGTGCTCTGATTGTTTCAAGTCCAAAAATAAAGCCGGAGCATCCTGCTCCTATGTCCATGGCAATTATGTCATTTGAAAGACCAAGCCTTCCCTGAATAATGCATGCGCAGGAAGGTGAAAAATAATCTGCTGAAACAGTACAAACAAGCACCGCTCCTATTTTTTCTTTGGGAATACCGGCACGCTCAATTGCCTGTCTGGCGGCTTTTTCTGCAAGCCATGTATGATTCTCATCACCCTCAACATAATGTCTTTTCGACATTCCTGTACGCTGACTTATCCACTCATCACTGGTCTCAACTATCTTTGCCAAATCGTCGTTTGTAACTATCTTTTCTGGAGCATGTGCTCCTGTAGCTATAATCTTTATTCCAGTCATTTACACATTTTCCATTCTAGCTGACGAGTCCGCCTGTAAGAACGCCTCGTCAAAGCTTCTAAATTTTTCAAATCTCTCCTGCGCCAGTTCTTCGCCTGACCTTCCATCAAGCTCTTTTAAAGCGCTGGCAATCACATTTGAAACTCTGATATACAAACCTCTCTCAGGAATAATTCCATCAATAACACCAAAATCCAGTAAGTCCTGGGCAGTAAGCTTCATAGCATCTGCCGCCTCGTCACGTCGATTACTGTCATGCCAAAGAATTGATGCAAAGCCCTCTGGTGAAAGCACTGAATAAACTGCGTTTTCAAGCATGTAGACTTTGTTAGCTACTGCAAGTCCCAGCGCGCCGCCACTGCTACCCTCACCTGTAACTATTGTGATGACAGGCACCTTAAGAGAACTCATGGCTGCAAGGTTTCCTGAAATTGCCTGGGATATTCCGTAAGCCTCTGCCTCCAGCCCTGGATAAGCTCCTGGTGTATCCACAAAGGTGATAATTGGACGGCCAAACTTCTCTGCCTGCTTCATTAGACGAAGGGCTTTTCTATATCCTTCTGGACCTGGCATACCGAAATTGCAGGTTATATTTTCATTTACATCATTACCCTTTCGATGGCCGATTACTGTAACTGGACGTCCCTGAAAAAGTGCGATACCACCATAAATGCTGGCATCCTCTTTTCCAAGCAAATCTCCCTTTTGTTCAAAGAAATCCGTAAATACGTTATCAATATAATCAGTAATCTTTGGACGGTCCTTTTCTCGGGCTGCCAAAACTCTGTCTATAGCTTTCATACTGGAACCTCCTGGTGAAGCATCAAAATCTTGGTTAACGTTGCCTTTATATCGTCACGTCTTACTACCTGATCCACAAAGCCATGCTCCTCAAGAAATTCGGCTCTTTGGAAGCCATCTGGAAGAGTCTGTCCTATGGTCTGCTCGATTACTCGAGGACCTGCAAACCCTATTAAGGCTCCTGGCTCTGCCAATGTGATATCCCCTAATGTGGCAAAGCTTGCGCTAACACCACCTGTGGTAGGATGGGTCAGAACTGCGATATACAATCCACCGTTGTTCTTATACTTTTCAATTACTGCACTGGTCTTTGCCATCTGCATCAGAGAAAGGATTCCCTCCTGCATTCTGGCGCCGCCGCTGGCTGTGAAAATAATAAGCGGAAGCTTGTGTGACATAGCATACTCAGCAGCGCGACAAACTGTTTCTCCAAGCTCTATGCCCATGGAAGCCATCATGAATTTCTTATTCATAACAGCAAGCACCACGGGATATCCACCAATCTTACATTTGCCAGCGATTATTCCGTCATGGAATCCACACTCGGCTCTAAGCTCTTCCTTCTTTTCCACATAACCCTCAAACTTAAGGGGATTTGTCTCTGGAAAATCAAAGTCGAATTGCTTAAAGGTGCCTGGGTCTGCTATGTCCCTTATACGGTCATGGATAGTGTATTCTGCTACTGGCTTAATAGCAGGAGCCAACACCTCTTCAGGGTTCTCGCGAAGTTCCTTATAGCGATTAAATTTTTCTTTTCTTTCATCGACTACATTCATTCGTCTACCGCCTTATCCCATGCCAAAATCTCATCCATGTGTTCCTCAATGAAGCCCACATTATAATTTCCCTTTACGAAATCAGGATGATGTAAAAGCAGATAATCAAAATCACCATTTGTTATGATGCCTTCTGTAACAAGCTCTAAAAGTGCACGGCGCATACGCCTGATTGCCTCCAGTCTTGTTTGAGCATGTACGATAATCTTTGCCATCATAGAATCATAGAAGGGACTGGTCTCATAACCATTGTAAAGAAGCGTATCCACTCTTACTCCAGGACCTCCTGGTATATTAAGGAATGTGATTTTTCCAGTGTTTGCCATAAATCCCTTTGCAGGATCTTCTGCATTAATTCTGCATTCAATGGCATGACCCTTAAGTCTCACATCCTTTTGCTTTAAATTAAGTGGCTCTCCAAAGGCTATTCTGATTTGCCATTTAATCAAATCTATTCCTGTGACGGCCTCTGTCACTCCATGCTCTACCTGAATTCTTGTATTCATCTCGATGAAGTAATAATGATTCTTTTCATCAAGAACGAATTCAACTGTGCCTGCATTGGTGTACCCTGCTGCCTTTGCTGCTGTAACAGCAGCCTTGCCCATTGATTTTCGAAGGTCGTCATCAATAAACATACATGGGCTTTCCTCTATAAGCTTCTGATTCTTTCTCTGGATGGAGCAATCACGCTCTCCAAGATGAATTACATTTCCAAACTCATCTGCAAGAATCTGAAACTCAATATGACGGGGATTCAAAACCAGCTTTTCCACATACATCTCATCATCATTAAAACACGCTCTGGTCTCTGCCTTTGCTTCCTCATAAAGCTTCTGCAAATCCTCTGGATGATATACACGGCGCATACCTCTGCCGCCACCGCCGGCACTAGCCTTAATTAAAACTGGGTAACCAATTTTCTTTGCAATCTTTTCCAGCTTTTTAAAATCTTCCACAGGGCCTTCGCTACCTGGAACCACCGGAACCCCAGCCTTCATCATCATTCTTCTGGCAGTGGATTTATTTCCAAGCGCATCCATTGCATCTGCTGATGGACCTATAAATGTGATTCCTGCCGCTTCACATTTACGAACGAACTCAGAATTCTCTGAAAGGAATCCGAAGCCAGGATGAAGTGCATCACATTCCATAACCTGAGCCGCCGTGATAATGGCGTCCATATTCAGATAGCTGTCTGCTGCTCTGCCTCCACCTATGCAGATGCTTTTTGTAGCAAGCTTTACGTGAAGAGATTCTTTATCTGCTGTGGAATAAACAGCCACGCTTTCGATGTTCATCTCCATGCAGGCTCTGATTATTCTGATTGCAATTTCCCCGCGATTAGCTACCAAAATTCTATTAAACATAACGACTAATCTCCTATGAGAAACAGCTGATCCTCAAAACCAACAACGTCTTGATTCTTAGCGTAGATGCTTTTAATCACACCATCTCTAGGTGCAGTGATTTCACTCATCATCTTCATGGCCTCAATAAGGCAAAGAACCTGACCAGATTTAACCTTATCTCCCACCTGAACATAAGGCTTGTCCTCTGGTGATGGTGCTGAATAAAACACCCCTACTAGAGGTGCAAGAACAAGGTCGCCCTCTGGCTCCTCCTGCTCCTGCTTTTTTTCTGTTACAGCTACATCCCTAAGTGGCATCTCCACAATATTGTTATTTGGTGTTACCTCAGAAGACACCATAACTGTCTGTTTCTCAGATGGTTTCTTGAATTTGATTTCAATGCCATCCTGTTTAATTTGAAAGTATGAGCTGCCGCTTTCATCAAAAGCCTTAAGCAGCTCTTTAATTTCTTTTGTATCCATGATTATTTATGTGCCTCAAGATAATTTACGATATCAGCAACTGTCTTAATCTCTGCCATAGCATCCTCATCGATAGTGATACCTGTCTTCTCCTCTACTGCAAGGGAAAGCTCAACAGCATCAAGGGAATCAGCGCCAAGATCCTCAAAAAGATTAGCTTCCATTGTTACCTTCTCTGCTGCACAGCTAAGTGTGTCGATAATTACTTCCTTTACTAAATCAAACATTGCTACTTCAACCATAATCGTTCTCCTTTTTGTTGATAATAATTCTCATTGTTTAAAAGTTTTTAGTTAAAATATTTTAACTAACTAAGCTATATAATACCCATCTTTTTTACTATGTCAAGGTATTAGTTAAAAATTTTTAAGTATTTACTCGGGTGTTGTATTATTCTCAAATGAGTTTTATAATAGATTGCATACAATCAATCTATTACAGAGGAGGATAAATATGCAGGAAGTATTAGAATTTCTTAAGACATGTGGAACATATTATTTAGCTACAGTAGATGGCGATCAGCCAAGAGTTCGTCCTTTCGGAACAATTCATATCTTCGAAGATAAGCTTTATATCCAGACAGGAAAATCAAAGGATGTTTCAAAGCAGATTCAGAAGAATCCTAAGGTTGAGCTTTGCGGCTTTGCTCAGGGCAAATGGGTTCGCGTAGCTGGTGAGCTTGTTCGCGACGACAGAATCGAAGCAAAAAAGAGCATGCTTGACGCATACCCTTCACTTCAAAATATGTATTCTGCAGAAGATGACAACACAGAGGTACTCTACTTCAAGAATGCAACTGCAACATTCTCATCTTTTACAGAAGCACCTAAGACTGTTACATTCTAAAATTTAACTAAGCACCTGTTACACTAACAAGCATTAGTATTTCCCCGCTCGACTGCATGTCTCGCTAAGGAAATCTAATAGCTTGTTAGCTACAGGTGCTTCTTTATTTGTTTGTTTTTAATTTACTTGTTTTTAGACTGCGTATGCGCATACGTACCAAAACTACCAGTATTGCTGCTGCTCCAAGGAAGCAGAACCAATCGAATCTGCTGTTAGGTAGCCATGCTCTACCTCGCTTAGCCAACTTTGCTACAGCATTTTGCTTCGCCTCGTCATATATAAGTGCGTAGGTTGAGAACTGACTTGTTGCTATGGTAACTGTTTCAGCATCATCATCCAAATCCTCAAGAATTGATCCCGTTCCATTATGAATTCTAAGGATATAGTAGTTCTTTGCCACTCCCTTGTACTCATTCGGAATTTCAATCACAATCTGGATATTATGATTTGTCTCTGAAACTGAATCCCAGTCTTCCTCATCTATCTTTAGATACATGCTGATGTCGATAAAGCCTGCCATTTTTGCATTAGGTACACGCTTTTTCAGCATTTCCATACGTTCCTCTGCTACAGTCTTGTCCTCTTCGGAGATTTCATCCTCCGAAATCATTCTGGTTTCCATTTTTACTTCCACAGAACTTCCAGCTTCAACCTTTTCTCGCTGTTCTCTTGTCAATACTGCGTTAATAATATCACGCTGATTAACAATTCCTGCACTTACACCAGAATCATCCACATCTTCCACTGTGACCTTAACTAAGCCTTCATCAGAAGATTTTTCCTCTTCCTCTGATTCTTCTTCAGCTTCCTCGTTATCCTCTTTTTTCTCAGAATCAGAATCTCCGGTCAGCTTCTCCTTTGCTGTATCTACAAGCTTTCTAATAGCTTTTACTTCTGGAATAGGAGCTTTTATTGTTCCTGAATTTTCAGGCTGTGCAGTCACTGTTGGAACTGGTGTCGGTGTAGGCGTAGCTTCTGGCCTTGATGAGGAACTGCTGCTTGATGAGCTGCTACTTGAACTACTACTTCCTGAATTTGATCCACCTGAACTTCCACTTGAAGGTGTTGGCGTAGGCGTAGGCGTTGGTGTTGGCTCCGGCTCATTGATAGTAAGAGTTCCGTTCGTATATACGATATTATAGTTTGCAGTTACATCGTTATTTCCCTCATCAACTATCATGGCACCAGAAGGTATAATTTCATCACCCGATGTTGTAAGTTCAACAGATTTAATACTATGACCTGTCAATAAATCACTAGCTGTTACTTGAGCCACGGTCTTTACAATCTCAGACCCCTGGATAATAGTCTGATCCTTAGCTATTACTGTCAATGAACGTTTTGCTATGCTCACTGTTATTTTCTCTGCTGCTTTTGGAAGATAATCAGCATCATCAGCTACATCTATTCTCCACCAAATATTGTAACTACCTGCATTTTTCCCTGTAGGAATAGCTGTGGTATATGTTCCATTCTCACTGGTTGAATACTTAACAGTGCCCTGTGAGGAGGCTGCCACACCGGCCGAAATCAAAGACTTATTCTGTCCGTTATATACAAGATTACTGATAGCAGCTGGTTCAGGACTAGCTGTAATAGTAGTCTTTTCACTGTATGTGACTGTTACATTTCCTTCAACAGTGTTGTAGTTTGTGGCATCACTAGGTGTAAAGATTACAGGCTGAGCTTTATCTCCAGTCGAATCATAGTGCACATCGGGATTCTTCCATGCAAATGTGCCCTCCACATCTGCGTTTCCTCCTGTAAGTGTGCTTGCACTAAGCATTTTTCCTACTGTAAGAGAACTTGCTGTTGGCCAGCTAGTAACATTAGGTGTTGCCTTTGATATTGTCACTGTAAAGGATGTGGTGGCACTGTTGTAATCCGCTGTGGTTGTAGGGGTAAATGTTACCGTATAGGTATAAGTTCCAACTGGCTGTGCTGTTGTTGGTCTTTCTGGCGACCATGAGAAGCTACCGCCCACATTTGCAGTACAATCTCCTATCAGCTGTCCGTAGGTCAGTGAAAGTGCAGGCTCTGTAATGACAGGATTATCCTTTACACCTACAGTCACTGTTGCTGTATTTCCTTTGAAATTAGAAGCAGTTGCCTTAATTCTTACCAAATATGTACCAGCCTTAACAGTAGCTGTTGTAGCTTCAGCAGCTGTGTAATCTGTGTCGCTGGTAAGCTTATATTCCATAGCTGTTGTCAGATTTTTAATTACTCCATCTACTTCTGTATCAGATGATGCCTTAGTTGCTGACAAGCCTGTAGGCGCACCCGGTCTTTCTGCAATATCTACTGGAAGCCATCCGCTGGCTTCCATGGCTGTTGTAGCCTTCTTTTGGACATAAATCTTCCTGTTAGCTGCTGCACCATCGATTATTGTAGTAAGTGACAACTCAACAGCTGAACTGCTTCCATCAGAAGCCGCGGAAAGCAAATAATCTGAGGAGGTTACTGATGCTTTTTCTGTTAAATAATTTATAGTCACCGCCGATTCTGCCTCAGTGCTTGTGAAATCACTTGTGTTCTTTGTCACCGTAATATTAATCGTGGTGTTTGCTGCATTATTGTATGATGATATATCACTTGGAGTAAAACCTACTACAGCTGTACATGTACCAACTGTAAGTGGATTATCTGGCGCTGTCACCCATGAAAAAGTTCCTTCAACCTCTGTATCTTCCACCTTGGCAGTAAAATCTGTCAGTGCCACACTCTCTCCATGCTGTTTGGTAATTTCTGTTGGTGTAATAACAGGAGTAGTCTTATATGCCACCTCTACATCGGTATCGCTACTTGCAAAGGCTTCACTACCCGCTGTTGTCACAGCTTTATATCTTACATAATATATACCAGCCTTAACTGAAGCCGTATCTCCTGAGGCAGCTGTGTATCCGCTTTCATCAGAGCGCCTATACTCCATGGCTGTAGTCAAATTTTGAATACTTCCATCTTCTGCTGTAGTTGACGAAGCATTTGTATAGGATATGTCTGTTGGTGGTGCTGGTCTTGCTGACAATGACACTGGCAGCCAGCTACTTGATTCCAAATCAGAAGCTTCACATTTCTGAACATAGATTTTTCTATTGTCTGCTCCAGCATCTATAATGTTCTTAAGATTTGATATGCTTGTGGCCGCACCTGTTCCATCGGCTGATATCGATAGCTTATAGCCTGTTTCAACAGATGCTGATTCTGCTGCATAGTTAATTGTTACTGCAGTCTTTGCCTCTGCAGCTGTAAACGAATAGAATGTACCCGAGATTGTAACATTAGCTGCAGGCATAGTAAACCTATAACCACTACCATTCTTAACAGGTGTTATACTCTGACTATCTCCATAGGTTACAGTCAGTGTGCTAAGGTAATAATTCTCATCAGGGGTTGCTGTTATAGTAACGGTGTCCTTTGTCTTTGGTGAATCTTTATCGACTGCTATTGTTCCATTTGTAACATCTCCTATTGTTACAGTTCTATCCATACCAACAATTGGTGCTGTCATTGTGTATGTACCAAAATTCTGAACAGCGCTTTGACCATCAATTTCCTCTATCCTGACAGAAATAGTTGTTCCAACATCATCTGCTGTAAGCTGATATGCTGCTGATGTTGCCCCCTCTATTTCCGAACCACTTCTATACCACTGATAGGTTAATGTTGTGTTCGCTCCCTGATTGGTTACTGTAGCAGTAAGTGTATTACCTTCTGTACCAGTTCCACCAATTTCCACTGCCAATGTGCCTTCTGGAGTACTGGTCAACATGAGAGATTTAAGCTGTAATCCCTCGTCTAAATCCTCCTCATCCTCTGATTCAACCACCTGCACTACAATACAAGGCAGGTCACAAGTCACCTCATAAAACCATGAAATATCAGGCAAAATATAATAAGTAGATTCCACACTAAAATCAAAGCTGCCAAAGGTACTTCTCTCGGCATCTATCTTCCATGGAACACTATCTAAAACTACATTTTCAGTAGTAGTAATAGTCTGTGTTACTATTTCATAATCCTCAAGGTCCGCTGCATAAGCTATTAATGCTGGAAACAGCCTTCCAATTAAATCTGGCTCCTCAGCTTCAGGTGCTGATTCCTCTGCTGGAGCCTCAGATGATGTTTCTTCTAACTGCTCCTCCTCATTAGCGGAATCATCCTCAGTCTGTTCCTCTTGCTGTTCATCAGACACCTCTTCAGGCTCTTCCTCTGGGATTTCCTCTGGGATTTCCTCTGTCACTTCCTCAGTCTCTTCCCTAAGCTGTCTTGTTTCAATCTGCTGCTGTTTTTCAACAACTGCTGTTATAGATGAAGGAAATACTATATCAGCAGGGCTGGCCCCCACTGATACCTCCTGATATTGAACATCCTCAGGCAATGGCTCAAATGACACAATCTTACCAGATGACCCTTGCAGCTCATCTGCGATAACATTTGCACTTATACCTGCCACAATGAGTAAGAATGCTACTCCAAGTGCCATAATCCTACTCATTTTCTTTCCTTTCATCTCTAATTCCTCCAAAAAAAGACCTGGTTCCCCATGTGAACCAAGTCTTTCTGTTCCCCCATATAAACTTTTTTATTAACCCTTTTTATCTCTTAAGCTCAAACTTCTCAACAAGCTGCTTCAGCGAATTTGCATGCTCGTTCATCTCATGACTGAGAGCCAATGACTCTTCTGATGTTGCTGCATTGTTCTGACCTACAGAAGAGATTTCACCGATGTTGTTAGACATTTCCTTTACAGATACTGCCTGGGTATTTGATGCCTCTGCGATACTCTTAACCTTCTCAGCAATTCCCTGTACCTGAGCAACCATTCCATTAAGCTTTTCAGCTGTGTCATTAGCAATATTGATACCCTCTTCTACACTCTTAAGAGATGCCCCGATAAGACCTGCTGTATTCTGTGCTGCCTCTACAGTCTGTCCTGCAAGCTGTGAAACCTCTGTAGCAACAACTGCGAAGCCCTTACCAGCTTCACCAGCACGAGCTGCCTCAATAGAAGCATTAAGTGAAAGAAGGTTTGTCTGATCAGCAATTGCATTGATTGTATCGATAATCTTTGAAATCTCCTGAGAAGACTCTGAAATTGCATCCATAGCCTTAACCACATCCTGCATTCGCTTGTTGCCTTCAACAATATCCTCTGCAACAACCTCCACCTCTTTTGAAATAGATGTAGCATCTGTTGAATTATTTGAAATCTGATTTGTAATATCCTTAACTGTTACAGACAAGTCATTTACAATATTAGCCTGTGATGTAACTGTATCGGCAAGATTCTCGCCAGCACCAGCTATCTGATTTGCACCATCAGAAACCATCTCTGATACTTCCATAATCTCTGTCATGGAATCAGAAATCTTTCTCGAGAATGTATCAATAGAATCCTGAATTGCTCTGAAATC
The DNA here is from genome assembly GCF_900115215.1 of Pseudobutyrivibrio sp. UC1225. Lineage (NCBI taxonomy): Bacteria > Bacillati > Bacillota > Clostridia > Lachnospirales > Lachnospiraceae > Pseudobutyrivibrio > Pseudobutyrivibrio sp. UC1225. The sequence continues at coordinate 24,138 of NZ_FOVQ01000016.1, forward strand.
TCCTCTAAAATCCCTTTCAAATGAGATATTGAAATTACCTGATGCCATGGTCGACATCTTAGATTCAATTTCATCTATACAATACGCAAGGGAATCAATAGCACTCTTAAGCTGCTTAATAACGCGGCCTATTTCGTTATCTGCCTCAAAATCAATATCAACATGAACATTACCATTTGCCAGCTCGCTAGCTGCATGGTCAAGGATTTCCAAATCGTCATTAATCTGCTTGGTCAAATCCCTTGTTGTCTTTTTGCTTCTGGTTGCTATGATTACAAGAGCAACAAAGAGCATTACTATCGCTACAATAATAACCACGCTGATAATATGGTATTTACTTGCTGCCGCAGCCTCAGCCAGCTCACCTGTCTCATCCAGCGAATCCGCCAGTGTTTCAGCAGCCTCATTCAATGTAGAATTGAAATACTCTACTGCCTCCTGATTCTGGCCTGCCTCTACCATGGCAAGCATCTCAAAGGAAGCCTCCTCAAATGCTTTCCAGTTAGTCGTCAGACGAGAACCAAGCTCTTCATTATTTAAATTCTTGGAAATAGTAGCGAAATATCCCTCAATCTTAGGAAATCTCTTTTCAAGATCTTCCTTCTGGGCTGCTGTTACATCAGCATTATTGGAAGCAACAGCAAAAAGCAGACGCTTGTTGATAGTCTGTACATCCTTACGAATTTCCATCTGGTACTTTTCTGTTACGAACTGAACATTGTAGAAGCTGTAAAAGTTTACAAAAATAACAGCTAGGAAAATTCCCATTACAAGCGCACAAGTTAAGAACATCTGAATTGAGAAACCTGAAAAGTATCTCAATGCACCTGCAATAGTTCTCTTGTCAATTGCATTTTTAGACCTCATGAATTCACCCTCCAATGTATTAATCCAGCTCTATAATTCCCAAGAGTAATAATACACACAACATTACACGCTTATTATATTTCAAGAGCCCCATCAAATTGTTGTTTTTCACATAATTTTTGCAAATAATTAATAAAGTTTTAACTATTACAACGAATTTTCCCAGATATTCTTAAGTTACATAGTTTTTACATATTTTAATGCTATGCTTTTTTCATAATGCAGTAATGTGTGATTTTTTAGATTTAACAGAGGTTTTATCGATGGCAATTCTAGATTATTTCATTTTAAACTGGCCAAAGCTTATTTTTGCAGCTTGGTTCTCGATTTATAATTTAATATTAGTTGCCGTTTTTCTTAAAGAACATCGTTATCTTATAGAGAGATTTTTAGTCGGATTCTTTGTATCAAGTGCTTTTATGTCTATTATCGCTGAGATTATAGGCGTTCATTTCTATAATCTAATCATAGACAACGGCATACTTACCGACCCTTATGACTTCTTTTTCATCGCCGTAAGTATCTTTTTTGATGCATTATTTATTTTTATTGGCGGAAATCTCTTTACACATTTTACAGGTCTTAAAAACTACGTTGGTGCCAGCATTTACATGGAATATGTATGCCTGGAAAGACTATGCCTTGTAGTAGCCACAAACATTACTAACTACATTTTGCTATATATTTTCTTCCAGTTTGCTCTCTTTGCTATTATGAGAAAAAATATGGCATATTTATTTAAGGCGACTTCTCTGAAATGGCGCAGTATATTTATATATTTGACCGGTTTGTTCTACATACTAGACTTGCTGTACGCTGCTTATCTTCTATTTCCGGAGCTAGGAACTAATGTTATTAACATCCAAAATCTCTTTTGGCTAGACTCGATGGCATTAATAACCTGTAGCTTCGTATCAGGTTATATCAGCATCTCCATTTCTGAATCAAAGGAACATGATGGAAAAATAGAATACTTTGAACGACTTCAGAAGTCTCAGGAAGACATCATCACTACTCTTGCTGAGATGTCAGAAGCCAAGTCTGGAGAGACAGGTCAGCATGTTCGCCGTGTAGCTGAATATAGCAGACTTTTAGCATATAAACTTGGACTTAGCAAAGAAGAATGCGAAGATATAAAGATTGCTGCCATGATGCATGACCTGGGCAAGCTAATGATAAGCAAGGAAATTATTGAAAAGCCAGCAAAGTTGACCCCAGCAGAGTATGACATTGTAAAACAGCACACTCAGTATGGATGGGATATTCTTTCTAATTCTGAGGGCGATTTAATGAAAATGGCTCGTGTAATTGCAGTACAGCATCACGAGTACTGGAACGGCCAGGGATATCCTCTTGGAATTAGTGGAAATGGAATATCAATATACGCTCAGATTGTGGCTGTAGCAGATGTTTTTGATGCGCTCACAAGCGAGCGTTCTTATAAGCGTGCCTGGACCAGCCAGGAAGCCTATGATGAAATAATAAAACAGCGAGGAGAGCAATTCTCTCCTCGCGTAGTTGATGCATTTATTGAATGCTATAATCAGATTTGTGTCATTAGGGACACTTATCTTGATTAAGACATTTTATTTAGAAAGGCTTCTTTCCCTTCTTAAGGAATATTGCTACTGCACCTATAAGAACCGCTCCAAGAGCAACAATGATTGCAATTATTCCCCCCATATTTGAAGATTCAACAGCTGCGGATGCCTCTAGATCTGATAAATTCTCATCGGATGTAGTGTCTTCTGTGGCTGTTTCTGTTTCTGTTTCTGCTGCTTCTGCAGTATCTCCTTCAAGTGGAACCTGCTCCTCCTCAATAATTTCCTCTGCCTCTTCTTCTGCTTCCTCAGTCTTGTTTTCTGTAGCTACAGTATTGTTTGTGTTCTTCTTTGTTGTCTTTGTAGTATTAGCGGCTGCAGCTGTCTGTGTTGTAGCTGGACCTGCAGCTGGTACACCTGCATCAGCGATAGTCTGTGTCTGTGCTGGTGCTGTAGTTCTACTTGAGCTTGCACTTGAAGAACTTCTTGATGAGCTTGAAGATCCAGAGCTAGATGCTGAACCAGTTGAACCAGAGCTTGTACCAGCCGATGGATTTGCTGGAGCTGCTGTAGGTGCAGGTGTTGGTACTGGTGTTGGAGCTGGTGTTGGCTCTGCTGCTGACTCATCAGCTACTACCAAGGCAAAATCAAATCTATCAAGGTTTGGAGTATAGTTTACGCATGTGTTTACTCCACCCACACCATTCTTATGAGCGCGGTAATCATTGTTATAGAATCTAAGAGTATTCTTACCCTTCTTTAATACTACCTTTACGCACTGTGTTCTAAAGGAATCTACACTATATGTGTTTCTGAAGTATACTGTCTGATCCTTACCTCCATTTACATTTAATGTAACAAATCGGTCAACCATCTGCGCATTGTAAGAATGGCTACCAAAGAGTTCCTTGTTTGACTGATAAACAACCATCTCATATACACCTGTCACTGGTGCATCATATGTGATTTCAAGGGCGTTCTCAGCATCCTCAGATGCAAGAATTTCCTGTACATATTTACCATTAGAAGCTACATCATTTGTGCCGATTTCAACATTTCCAATAAGCTTTCCATCCTCAGCTTCAACAGTGTCAATGTTCTTGTCATCTACCTTTGCAACTGTGAGCTTATCAACTGCAAGAGCTGCTGAGCTTGCATCTAAATCAATGATATTAATTCCCTTCTCAAGGAATACTTCTGCCACTGCATCGCTCCATGCATCTGCAGTAGCGGCTGCCTTAACTGTTCTTACATGATTTGTTAATGTCTTGTTTGTATTGTTGACGAATACATTAATCTTTTCATCAGATGCTGAATTATATCTGATAGAAAGCTGGTGAGTACCATTTTTCTTAGCAAATACTACAAATCTGATTCCACCACCATCTTTAACTGACTTATCTAAGCCAACAGCATAGCCTGCGCCGCTAAATCCTGCTACATTAGATGCTGTGTAAACGCTTGTAGATGTCTGTGAGCCAAGAATATTGTAATCGCTAAGCTCTGCCTCATATGTCTTTGTTGTCTTATCTGAATCAACCGCGCTTTCATCACCAACAAATGTTAGATAAACACAGTCGATAGATGCCTTTCCTTCGCTGTCAGTACCTGTTACAGAAAGTGTGTGGCTACCCTTTGTAAGGTAAACATATTCTGTATGTAAACCTGACATGTAGAATGTCAATGTGTTCTCAAGATACATCTCTGCACTTAAAGCATCATCAACATAAAGCTTCTGAACAGCATTCTTTGGATCGTTTAGCTCAGGTCTCTGAGTGTTGTTTCCTGTGCCTGCTCCATATACCATATCGAATCTGTAGAAGCCATCCTCTGGAGCATCTACCTTGAATGTTGCTCTAGCATCTTCGCTATCTAATCCCTGTGCCTGACCTGAACCTGAGCAGGCAAAATTTGGATTCTTACCTGCCTGTCTTGCGCCACCTGAAAGCTGAGCTTCCTCACCTTCAAAAGTCTTCTTCCAAGGACCTACCTCTACAACACCTACCTCAGCAGAAGAATCTGCTGGTGTGATTGTAAGATTGTAAGCTGCAGCTGCAACAAGGTCTGACATCTTGATTGTGCAGTTTCCATCTTCATCTACATCAAACACTTCCTTCTTCATAAATGAAGGAGCTTCTGCTGCACCATTGATACCTGTCCAGTCTGTGCGCTCGAACTTAACCTCAATCTTGTCGCCAAAAACATTCTTATCAATATTTGAAAGATTAATTACTGCCTTCTCTGAACCACCAAAAATGATGTTTGAAGACTTCTTTGTATCATCAACAGAAGCCACTCCGTAGAACTGAGTCTTTGGCAGACCATCTACATCGATGCTAACTGTCTCACCTGACATCTCTGCATACCACTTATATAACCACCATGCACCGTTTGGCTCGTTATTAGAAGCTGCAAGGTCAGCAAGGTTGTTTGAGATATGCCAGTATGCCAAGCATGCTGTAACCTTCTCATCTTCGAACAAGCCAATCCATCTTGAAAGGCTTCCAGGAACACCAAGGTGTGTGAAATCTGCATACTCGTTAATTACGATTTCTCTCTTCTCTGTAATGAGCCCTGGCTCCAACCAATACTTTTCCTCAAGTCTTCTGTAGTCTGCTACATTGTTTGGGAAATTATTGTAAAGGTCGTTATTTAAAACGTGCCATGAAATCTGTGTAGGAATGCAATCATTTTCAGCACAGAAAATCATGAACTGCTCAAGCTGTCTTGCCTGATAGCAGCAGAAGTTTGGACCTGCTGTCTTTGCATCTGGATCAACTGACTTAACTGAATCATAAGCCTGCTTCCAAGCTGCATTAAACTTGCTCATGTCATTGCTCCAGATTTCATTAAACCAGTTACCCTCTGGCTCATTGAACAGAACATATACTGCAGCATCTGTAAGTCCAGCTTCTTTGGTCTGTCTTACCATTGTTTTAAGCTTCTCGCAGTACTCATCCATTCCTTCGTACTCATATGGCCAGTTAGCATAGATATCTGGACAGGCAATCTGGATTGAATCTCCACCTGCCTCAAGGAATGTCTTAGCCATTACGTTGATATCGCCATTTGGATGCTGTAATCCCTCAGCTGGCTTCTGCTCACACATATATGGCTTGATAGCAGTCTGAAGAATTGCGCTAGGTACATTATCCTCACCTACACCGTAGAGATAACCTGTAGCACCGTGCTTTACTGCTCCAGTTTTATTTCCCATATCTACATTAAGAATTCCTGAATAATCAGGCTTCTGAATCTCTGGGAAGCTGTCATAAAGCTCCTTGACCTGGTCAGCTGTCAATGCGTCATCATAGAAAGCTACATCGTCCAAAGAACCTTTAAAATCATTATCTGATGTATAATAAGATTTTCCAAGAGAAGCATATTTAAGACTCTTCAGGTAATCCTTCTTTACCAACTCAGGTAAAACTTCTGTTACCTTCTGAGTTCCGTCACACTGATCTGTGTAGCCTGCGTCCTCACCATTTATATATACCTTGTATTCATCCTCCTTAAATGTAACTGTAAGATGCTGCCATTTGTCTCTCTGTAATGGTTTGTTAAAGGTAAGCTTTGTTCTTACATTTGTGCTCTTGTTAGCATCGCCAACATAGAGTGTCATGTCGTAAGCTCCACCGCCTGCTGCAAATGCAAAATCAGGATCTGTCCACCAGCTTGCTCCTCTTTCTGAAGCTCCAATAGGACCATTTGATGCATCAAAGAACTTTGAATAATTCTGTGCATCCTGACTTGGATTTACCCACATCGAAATTGTAAATGCCTTATTATCTGCCTCGCCTATCTTTTCAAATAAGTCCTCTGGAAGATCCATAGAACCATTACCTGGAAGATTAAGAACTTTATTTCCCTTTAAAGAATCCTTCTTAACCTTCGCATTATCTCTTAAAAGGTCTTTTACAGAATCCTCATCCTCGAAATCATAGCTGTAAACTGGAGTAGGTATTTCTTTCTCTTCTTCCTCCTCTTCTTTCTTTAATTTCTTTTCTTTCTTGTCTTTCTCTTCCTCATCCTCGTCCTCTACATCTTCTTCATCAGAATCTTCATCATCAGATTTTTCATCTTCAGCAGCCTTATCTCCCTTTGATTCTTTCTCAATCACCTCTTCTAATAGTTCTTCACTATCTTCTTTTCTTTCTTCCTTGCTCTCTTCTGTGTTCTCGGAAACATCTGTGTTTTCTTCTGCTACTTCCTCCTCCACAGAAGTGGTCTGAGAAACTGCATCTTCTTTCACATTTGCAGCTTCGACAGGTACCCCCGTAAGCAGCATCTGGGTTGCTAATGCAACTGCGAAGGTCTGCTTCACTAACTTGTTCTTCATACATATCCTCCTCTAAAATATTATATTCTGTGGTTTATGCCACAGAATTGAGTCTATTTTGATTATATGTATTTTCACCCCTTCTGTTTATGTCAAAAACAGCATCTAAGCATGTCAAAATGTGATTTAAATCTCGAACTCATAGATAAATAAAAAAGCAGGAACCAGATTGAATCTAGTTCCTGCTTTTATCGTATATACGAATTATAATTTTCCTCCTGATGTTGCAATACCTTCTATGAATTGCTTCTGGAATATTACATAAATAACAATCATTGGAAGACATGCAATAAGTGCTGCTGCCATCAGCTCTGGATAATTTGATGAGAACTGCCCCTGCATCTTTGAAAGCGCACTGGCAAGTGTTGTCTGATTTGTATCAGGGCATACAATCATTGGCCACATCAGATCCTTATAAGCAAATACTGCTGTGAAAATTCCAAGCGCTACCATTGAAGATTTTGTAAGTGGCGCCATGACAAATAAAAATGTCTGTCCAATATTACAGCCATCTAATCTCGCAGCCTCCTCAAGCTCTCTTGGTAGGCCCATGTATGCCTGTCTCAAAAGAAATGTTCCAAAAGCGGATACAAGACCTGGGAACAGCAAGCCCATCATGGAATTAGTCCAGCCAAGCTTACTTACCATTACATACTGTGGAATGATGAAAATCTGCGAAGGTATCATCATCTGAAAAAGCACAAGACCAAACATCAAATTCTTTCCCCTGAAATTTAGTCTGGCAAATGCATAGCCTGCAATTGTTGATGTAAGCACTGCGCAAAGAACGCGAAGTACAATCATCAAAACCGTATTAAAATACAATCTTCCAAAATTAACATTATGAAGAACCTCGTTAAAGTTGCTAAGTCTAAAATGAGATGGGAAAATAACAAATGGATCCATCTGTGTAGACTCACCAACTGTCTTGAATGCTGTAAGAACCATCCATGCAAAAGGAACCAGCATAACGAAGGACATAATCACTAGTACTATATATATTATGGTTTTATTTTTGTTCATAGCTTTCCTATCCCTTCTATGGAAGAAGGTTCCCTCCTTATTACGTATAGTGTACCCACTTCTTCTGTCCTATCATCTGAAGGACTGTGAAAATCATAATTACAACCAAAAGTACAACTACAACTGTAGCTCCATAGCCCTTATTGCTCTGCTGGAATGAATACTTATAGAATAAGCAAACCAGTGACTGGGTCTTGAAAAGAGCTGGGTTGTTGTTATCAATAACCATGTAGATAACATCAAATACCTGCATAGCAGCAATGATTCGTGTAACCATTACAAAGAAAATAGTTGGTGAAACCAAAGGTATTGTGATGCTAAAAAACTGCTGCACACCGGTAGCTCCATCAATTGCAGCCGCCTCATAATAATCCTTTGGAACCTCCTGAAGACCTGCCAAAAACAATACCATGTTGTATCCAATAATCGACCATATACCGATTACAGCAATCGAATAAATTGCGATTTTCGGATTTGAAATCCAGTTTGTTTTACCTGGAAGAATATGATTTAGTAATCCAAATTCTGAATTATAAAGCCATTTCCAAACCATAGCTATAGCAGCTGGTGCTGCAACCATTGGAAGGAAGAATATAGTTCTAAAGGTACTTTTACCTTTTATTTTCCCATTTAAAAATACTGCTAAAACCAATGCAATAATAATTGAAAGTGGCACCTCCACAACTGCATATTTCAAGGTGTTAAAAAGTGCCTGCCAAACCTCTTTATCTGCAAAAACCTTTTGATAATTAGCAAAGCCTACAAAAATATTTCCTCTTCCAAAATCACCTGTCTTAAAAAAGCTCTGATAAATCGTTTGAAAGATTGGAATGATATTGAGAACAATCAAACCAACCATTGTTGGCAAAATAAACAGCCAGCCCCAAATGAACTCGCTTCGTTCTCTATGAGTTGTTTTTCCCTTTTTATTCATAACACTAATCTCCTAACTAAAAACGGTTAAAGGGCACAGCCCAAAAGCACTGCGCCCTCATCCCCAATATTTATTATACCTATGAAAAAGAAGAAAAAGAATTACTCCTCACTAAGAGTCTGATTCATGCTATCGCAGATTTCCTGGCAAACTGTCTTAACATCCTTATCGCCAGTCCAAGCTTCCTTGAGCTTCTCTGTCTGCATATCTTCCCATGTTGTTGTGTACTTAGAATATGGTCTAAATACAAGGTCAGCATCAAGCATCTTCATATGACCATTAAGATCAAACTTATCTGTGCAGTTTACCCAAAGATCTGAGCATCCTTCGTAAGCTGACATTGTTACGCCAAGCTCAGCCTGCTTTTCCTGCATCTCCTTAGAACCGAACCACTCGATAAGTGACCAAGCAGCATCTGGATTCTTTGTGTTAGCTGAAGCAGCCCAGCCAAGACCATTGTAAATAGAAACTCTCTTACCTGTCTTTGCATCCTTTGGAAGAACAGCTACATCACAGTTCTCTGCTGTATACTCGTTGTCCTTGAAGGCAGCTACCATCCAAGAGCCCTGTGTAACCATTGCAACCTTACCTGACTCAAAGAGTACATCTGCACCTGACTCAGAAATTGTATTAAGATCTGGGCAAGAACCATCCTGAACCATATCTACGAAAAGCTGAATAGCCTTCTGTGTCTCTGGCTTATCATAACCAGAAGACTTCTTGTCTTCACTGATGATTTCTCCACCCATAGAATATACTGCGTTGTAGAATGAATCCTGATTGTTTGATGGAGCAATTGCATATCCCCAGTGATCATCATTTGTAAGCTTCTTTGCAGCATCTGCAAAATCATCCCATGTCCATGTATCATCTGGATAATCTACACCCATCTCATCAAAGATTGTCTTATTATACCAAAGAGCGATTGTATCGATATCCTTTGGAATAGCATACTGCTTACCATTTGACTGATAGAGGTTTACAATTCCCTCATAGTAGTTGCTCATGTCAATCTTGTCGCTTGAAGCAATCTTGTCTGTCAAATCCATAAGCATATCGTTTTCCATGTACTTCTGTGCCTGATTTGAATGCATCCAGAATACATCTGGAAGCTCTCCGCCTGAAGCGCCTGCCTCAAGAAGTGTCCAATAGTCATCCCAGCCAACTACCTGAATAGTAGCCTTTACCCCAGACTGTGCTGACCATTCATCGATAATTTTCTGAAGTCCTGGTCTCTGGTTCTCATCCCAGATAGATACTGTAAGTTCGCCTTCTACGCTACCCTTCATAGCCTCTGGAGCTTCTGACGCTTCCCCACCTGCAGTATCTCCTGTAGTGCCTGTATCAGCAGCACCACCACAAGCCATCATGGACATAGCCATAAATGCACTCAGAACCATTGCAGCTAATTTTTTAGCCTTCATAAAATCTTACCTCCCATATTTCCCTTTTTTCTTCATTGTCCGTTCCTTCGAACATATACCCATCTTAGCTAATCTGTCCCCTTATTAGCATGGAATAATCACACTATTAAATGTCTAAATGTGACATATTTCGACAATACTATTTCCAAAATAAAAGAAAGCAGATTTTGCAATATGCAAAACCTGCTTTCTAAGCTTACTCTGCTTCAAGTATAAACATACGAGATGTAAAATCCTTGTCGGCATGATACCATGGTTCGTCAGCACCCATTGTGCCAAGTCCACGTTCCATAAGGAAATCTCCGTATAATTTTTCCTTGTTATTAATATTGTAAATAAGGTTTTCGTCGAGACCCTGAAGCTTTATGGTCTCCATTCCGATGTTTGGAGTCTTGTGGGTCTTGTACATAACTACGACCGCCTTCTTCTTATCATCTGAAACAACCATCCAGCTTGCAATATTCTTCTCAAATGGAGACTGCAATCTGTAAAGTGTTCCGTACTGGAAAAGTCCTCTGTATTCCTTCATAAATACAATTTGGCGCTTAACTGCTTCGAATTCTTCCTCATCCACATCGTTAAGATCCAGCTCGTAGCCAAAGGTTCCGAAGCATGCAATATTTGCTCTGTCATCTACGTGCATGATACGTCCAGTCTGGTTGTTAGGTGATTTAGAAACGTGAGCACCCATAGATGCAATTGGATATCCGTAGCTTGTACCATACTGAATCTTCACACGCTCATGTCCATCTGTATCATCTGATGTCCATGCCTGTGGAGCATAATATAAAAGTCCAGCATCAAATCTACCACCGCCACTAGCGCATGACTCAAACAAGATGTGTGGGAAATCCTTAATGAGTCTCTCGTAAAGTGAGTATACTCCAAGGATATATTTGTGATAAACCATGCCTTGCTTTTCAGGCTCTATTCCTTGGCTAAAGCACTCTGTAATTGAGCGGTTCATATCCCACTTGATATAGCTAATATTTGCCTTTGAAATAACTTCGTAAAGCTGATGATAAATGTTGTCTACAACCTCTGGCTTTGAATAATCAAGTACCATCTGGTGACGACCAAGAGTTCTTCTGCGTTCTGGTGCAGCAAGTACCCAATCAGGATGTGCACGATATAAATCAGAATCTGGATTTACCATTTCTGGCTCAATCCAAAGACCAAAATCAAGACCAAGCTCGTTTACTTTTTTAGCAAGTCCTGTAATTCCATCTGGAAGCTTATTCGTATTTACGAACCAATCTCCAAGTCCTGCATAATCATCATCACGCTTGCCAAACCATCCATCATCAAGTACAAAAAGCTCCACTCCAGCTTCCTGTCCCTTCTTGGCAATCTTAAGGATTTTCTCCTCATCAAATTCCATCTCTGTAGCTTCCCAGTTGTTGAGAAGAATTGGTCTTGGCTTGTTCTTGTATGGTGAACGAACTAGGTTGTTGTTCATAAATTTATGAATGTTCTGGCTTAAATCATTAAGACCTTCCTTGGTATATGAAATGATAACCTCAGGTGTATCAAACACTTCCCCTGAATTAAGAGGCCATACGAACCAGTTTGGATTTATACCCATTGTAAAACGAAGCTTACCAAAGTTATCCACCTCTGCTGCCGCTCTAAAGTTACCACTGTAGACAAGATTTACACCGATTGCTTCGCCCTGAAATTCATCTGTATTTTTACGCTTCAAAATTACAAATGGGTTGAAGTTGGCACTTGAATGTCCACGCATGCTTTCGATGGAAATAATGCCCTTTTCTACTGAGCGAACATGTGGATAACGCTCTCTTCCCCACGCTCCCTCAAACTGCATCCAGTCATACTCATAATCAGGCAAATCTAAGCAAACACTATAAGCCTTTGTAAGCTTAACTTCCTCAGAGCCAAGATTTCTAAAGCTTGTATGACGAGTGATGATATTGTAGTTTTCATAGATTGTGTAATAAAGAGTTACCTCTACATTTATCAATTCATCTTTGCAAACAATCTCAAGGGTTGTCGCTTCTGAATCCGTATTTACGTAGCTGGCTGGAAGACCAGGAATTGGTTTCTTGCCCTGATATATTTCATATCTATCATAAACAAGATTGGTTACTCTAGAGCCATTTGCCTGTCTGATTTCATATGCTGGTCCTCTGAAATCACCATTACCAAAAGCTGGATATTCAAGGCTTGCCAGCTCCTTAGTATAATTCTCATCATCTGTCACTGGGCAACAAAGAGGTCTGCCTGCGAGAGTCTGATAACCATATATAATCTGATTTTCATTTATCCTTTTTCCGAAGTAAAGCTGCCCGATTTCTCCATCGCGGCATTCGCCAATAACATAGCTCACCTTTGAATTATATAAATGAAATTGTTTTTCCTTTTCAAATACTTTAACTGCCATAATTCCTCCATTGAATCTCTATTTTTCATACGATAGAATGAATTATAGTATTTAATATAGTTTTTTAGGATGTTTTTGTTGACTAAACTGATGTCATTTTGTGACATATATGATATTTTATGAGTGAAACGAAATAAAATGTCATATGCCATCGCGGCGAGCGACATATAATCATTTGGGAGTTTTTTATTATGGAAATATCCGGTGTAGACAGGGTCAAATTCGTTGACCTTACCAAGTCTAATGATTTTTACTTATTTGAAATTGGAGAATGTAAATGTAAACCTAGCTACAGCTACGGTCCTATCGTCAGAACCAGAACCATTTTTCACTATGTTGTTTCTGGTCGTGGACATTTTATTCTTAACGATAAAAGATATGACATCGAGCCTGGTCAGGGCTTTTTAATCCCTTCAAAAATAAAAGCATATTATGAAGCCGACCCTGATGATCCATGGGAATATGTATGGATTCATGTGGACGGTCCACGTACCATGGAGCTTTTTGCCAGCGCTGGCATCACTGAAGAATCTCCTGTTTTTATTCCAAATGGAGACTCTGGAAAGATTGTAGATATCATCCATGATATTTACGATCACAGCGACAGCGAGTGCTACTGCTATGCAAAGGTTTATGAGTTTTTTGATACCATTATTTCCATGTCAAAAAACCGTGTATTCCATGATGTAGACCCACGCCTGGCATATGTAAAAAGCGCGATCAACTTCATTCGCTTAAAATATTCTGAGCCTATCACAGTGGAAGATATTGCCGCTGCTTGCTGCCTTAATCGTAGCTACCTTACCAGATTGTTTAAGCATGCCACTGGCTACACTCCACAGGCTTACCTTGGTACCTACCGCATAAAAAAAGCTACTGAGCTTCTTTTGGAAAGTACCGAAAGTGTCAGTAGCATAGCATTGCTAGTTGGATATTCAGATAGCTTTACATTCTCAAAAGCCTTCAAACGCTTCAAAGATGTCTCACCTAGTGAATATAGAAAAAATCACGGAGTCGAAATCTGACCCCGTGATTTATTTTTTTATAAATTCTTAACTAGCTCGTCCATTACGGCTTCTGATGACGCATTTAGAGTAGACTTAATGGATACGACTGGTTCTACCAGCTCGAGATTCTTGCTGCCCTCTAAGATTGCTTTCATCTTGCCAGCAGCCTGAGGTGCCCAGGTACCGTTTTCTACGAAGGCTACCTTACGGTTCTGATAAGCCTTTGCTGTCAGGTGATGTAAGAAATCCTGCATTGGTGGGAATAAACCTCCATCATAGGTACAAGCACAGCAAACCATCTTGTCATAATAGAATGCTCGTGCTACAGCCTCTGACATACTGTCTCTTGTCAAATCAATAAACATAGTCTTCTTGCCAGCAGCCTCTAATTTTTCTTGAAGCTTAAGCGCAGCCTTCTTTGTATTGCCATGAATAGATGCACATGTAATTAACACACCCTCTTCCTCTGGCTTATAGCTGCTCCACTTGTCGTACAAATCAATATAGTACCCAAGATTTTCTGTAAGAATTGGACCATGAAGTGGGCAGATAGTCTTGATATCAAGTGTTGCTGCCTTTTTCAATAATGCCTGAACCTGCACTCCATACTTACCCACAATATTAAGATAATATCTACGAGCTTCATCAATCCAAGGCTCATCGCTATCAAGCGCTCCAAACTTTCCAAAGCCGTCTGCTGAGAAAAGAATCTTCTCTGTAGATTCATACTCTACCATTACCTCTGGCCAGTGAACCATAGGTGCAAATACAAATGTAAGCTCATGAGTACCAAGAGAAAGCTTATCTCCCTCAGCCACTACATGCTTTCTATTCTCAAAAAGAGCAGCTTCCATAAACTGTCCCATCATTGTAAATGTCTTAGCATTTCCAACAACTGTTGTGTCTGGATATTTCTCAAGAAATGCCTTGATAGAGCCAGCATGATCTGGCTCCATATGAGATACCACAAGATAGTCTGGCTTGCGACCAGCAAGCTCTCTATCCAAATTTCCAAGCCACTCATCTGTGACTCTTGGATCAGCTGTATCCATTACAGCCACCTTTTCATCTAATATTAAATATGAATTGTAGGATACCCCATTTGGTACTGAATACTGACTCTCGAATAAATCGATAGTCTTGTCATTGCAGCCGATGTATTTGATTGAATCTGAAATATACATGATAATAAACCTCCTTATAGCTATTATCATATCAAATATAAGGCGCACAAAAAAGCCCCAGACAACTAATGTCTGGGGCTGTGATAATTTAAATTATTTCGAGAGTCGCTCCACTATTCTATCTAGTGTCTCGCGAGGAACTGTACCATCGCGATAAAGCTGATTGATTGTACTTTCGCTTCCAAGTAGTGCTGTGGCATCTAGCCAAGTACCCTTTTGAAACTCTTCGTCAAATACATTATATATTTTTCGATTCTGCAAAAGCTTTGAAAGCGGATATTCTCTATAATCCATATCTTATCTTATCTCATCTCTAATAGATTAAACACGTGATAAGTACTCACCTGTTCTTGTGTCAATCTTGATTGTCTCGCCGTTCTCAACGAAAAGTGGAACGTAAACAACTGCGCCTGTCTCAACTGTAGCTGGCTTTGTAGCACCTGTAGCTGTATCACCCTTGAAACCAGGCTCTGTATCTGTAATCTGAAGCTCTACGAACATAGGTGGCTCAACTGAGAAGATTGAACCATTGTGTGAAAGCATCTTTACGATTTCATTTTCCTTAACGAACTTAAGAGCATCACCAATCTGATCTGCTGTAAGAGCAACCTGATCATATGTCTCAACATCCATGAAGTTGTAAAGCTCGCCATCGTTGTAAAGGTACTGCATATCCTTACGATCGATACGTGCTGCTGGGAACTTCTCTGTAGGACGGAAAGATGTTTCTGTAACACCACCACCCTTGATATCCTTAAGCTTTGTACGAACGAAAGCTGCGCCCTTACCTGGCTTTACATGCTGGAACTCGATAACCTGATAAACCTTATTGTCCATCTCGATTGTCATACCGTTTCTAAAATCACCGGCTGTAATCATTATAAATTTCCTCCTTAACGTGTATGAAACAACGCTGTTTCATACGTTTAATAACTAAAAATAACTAATCCATTTGGCTTATAGCCACACTTGTATACAATATTTTACTTCAATACCCTTATAATTTCAAGACCAAATATTCTACATTAATTATATACCACCGGCAATTATATCAATTTACAAAAACATTAAATTATCTTCAAGCCATCTGCAAACACCATCATTTTCATTTGATTCACATACTTCATCAGATTTTTCTTTAACAATATCAAGGCCATTCGCTACACAAATCCCCTTACCCGCAAATTCCATCATATCAATATCATTATAATCATCCCCAAAAGCTATTATATCTTCTCTATTTATTTCATATTTTTCTGCCACATATGATATGCCATTTCTTTTGGTTGCTGATTTCTTCATTATCATTCCGATTATATTTTCAGATACTTGTATATATAAATCATCAGGCAACAATTTTGCATAATCATTCACTTCTTCGTGAGAAGTAAGCTTGACAATTATCTTATCAGCTTTTTTTCCTTCTACTATACTAAAATCACTATCAACCAATTCATAATCCGTTCCTGGCCACATTTTTTCGGCGTCAAAATTTGAATAGAGCACATCATTTGACTCAACCGCAACGGAGCAATGCGGATTCTTCTTTTTAACTATATCAATAATATGAACCGGATTCTCAATTTGATAATTGTCTACTTTCATATCATCAATATAGATAAGCGCTCCATTATGATATATTCCAGCATCAATATCTATTTTTTTTAAAAATTTTCTCGCAGCTCTAAGTGGTCTAGCAGTGGCAACAACAAATACATGCCCCTGATTTCTTAAAGTTTTAATTATTTCAATGGAATAATCTGAAATTGTTTTATCATCCTTAAGAAACGTGCCGTCTAGATCTGTTACAATCATTTTTTTTATATTATTACGCATCATACTTTTATCCTCAATTATATGTCAACATTGAATTTATAAAAATTTTCGATAAAATTACTTATATCATCTTTGAAAGATGATATATACAAATGATTATTTTTTTCTTCTAAAGGATATATTCTATAAACCTTATTTATAGGATATATTTCCAAATGCAAAACAGTTCTTTCATTTGCTATTAAATCTCTAACATGAAAAACCTCATGAGCATTGTGCTTCTTATCCTTAAATACAACTCCATGATAATGTCCCCTTTTTTCATATTGATGCCCTTTTGTAAATAATTTCCACTGTGGTTCATATCTTTTATAAAGAGTACCATACACAGCTATCTCTTCCCCATTATTAAGAATATACTGTTTCTCAATTGCAATATCCGTAGCTTCTTGAAGTTTTTTAAACGGTTTTTCCGGAATATGTTTTAACACTCTTCCATTTATAATTAGCGAGCCGTTCCCTCTAGCACTAAGTTTTATAGCTGTAGCATTTATATTGTTATTTTTACAATAACTATATAAAAAATCTAGTACACTTTGATTATCCCTTTTTGATTCAACTTTAATTTTAATCGGATCATTATTTATATTTTCAACCCATGCTGTATGAGAATATACAGTCCTCTCATCGCGAAGAATCACCCCATCTTCACTTAACATTTCAGCAACGCTATATTCTCTTTCTGGTAAACTCATAGCACCGCTAACACTATATGAACTACCTTTATTTTTTTTGAAATCCAATTTTTGAAGCTCTATAACTTCTCCTCCATCGTGGTTTTCACATTTCCTAGAACCAGATACGCCAAACCGATTATATGTTTTTTTCAGCCCAACATGCGTTTGGATAATATTCCTTATTATTGAATCCGAAAATACAATGTCTTTGGCGGAAATAAAATTATCAATTCCATTCATATCAACTATGAAATTTTTTTTATTTGATTGAGCTACCTTCTCATAATGAATCTCCCAATTATCAATGCCTTTAGAGACATCTTCCTTATGATATTCATACTCTCGTTCAAGAATTAAATATTGTTTTAAATTGACTTTATATATACTTTCAAAACGATTACGCCTCTGACACTCTATTGAAATCCCTTCCTCGATTGGCTCTAAATACAATTCTTTAACATCTGCTTTTTTCATAATATTTAAATCCTACATTAGCCAACATAAATAGGGTCAAATACATCCCATTTTTGAACTTGATCTATTGACTTTCTTATTTTTGCATAATGATAATTATTGTTATATGTATTTTTCAACTTACAATAACCTTGTTCGTACTTATTAACTTCTATATTATTTTGCATATCAAGCCCAGCAATATTAATACCATGCGTTCCCAATAATAGTTGATATAATACAAATTCTTCTGGATTAATGTCATCTGCAAGCAAAATAGAAACCCTTAATTCTTTCAAATAACCACTTAAAGCTTCCAACATACTATACTTTGACATTTGGTCTTTATCCATTATCGATTGCTCAGCTTCAGAATGAATTAGGTTAGGTTGATGTTTTGACATATCTAGCAATAAATAATCACACTCAGTTCTCAATAACCCATCAAACAACTGCATATATTTGATTATATCGACCTGCGTTAACCCTACAGCAATAATAACTGTAGAAAAATCCATTTTTGCTATCTCTTCTAAATACTCTTTTGAAGCGGAAAACTGAAGTTGTATACCAGCTTTATAAGAATCCAATCCATATAAGACCAATATCCGTTTAATAGCATTAATAGATAATGGACTCTCTATGACTAAAACTGGTAATATATTTTTAGGTAATTGAAAAACCATATTTCTAATTCCTTCTACTTCATAGTCCGGAACTGGAAGATCAGCGTATTTTCGCTCTTTATTACCAACAAAGGCTTCTGTTTCATAGTATCTTTCTTTATTAGTAATTACCGCATGTATGCCAATCATAGTTGCACCCATCTCTATAGCCATTTGTAAATCATATAAATTTTGCACTCTGCATATCTTACGTTGTCTTGCGCATATAGCTCTTTTTTTATACATTATTTCTACATCAAAAACACTATCACTATATATCTCTTCTAATATCTTATTTTTATCCCCGGTTCTCCAAGTATTATACGCTCTTACATAATTATTTTGAGGATAGTAATCTAAAACTTCGAACCACTTAACACATGGAATCTCATAATTCCCAATATCAAGCACCCAACTAACTAAATTATGATAATCTATTGATTCCACACAACAAATAGCCCTTTTGCCATTTTCAAGAAATAGTTCCTTAGCCATTTTCATAGTCGAAAAAGTCGTGACATTATTATCAAGAACTAAAATCTCATCCAATGTTTCAATTTCAAAATCAAAAATATCAGGAATTCTCTTTATGATAAACTCTTTATTCATATATCTTTTAGAACTAAAATGGCTTGGTACAATATTTATATTTCTATTGTATAAATCTTTCAAAACAGCTTTAAATGCATAGGCAAATGATATTGCTCCATAGGAAAAATACAGAATATTCTCAATACTATTCAACTTTTCGCCCATATTGGCAACTATCTTTTCTACCGTTGCAAATATTTGCAGATGATTATCAATTTCCAACGAATATTTTTGTCCATTTTCAATTATAGATAATTTATCTATATTTATTTTTTTTAAAACAGACGCCAAATCACACCAATAGTTCTCAATAGTTTTTTCATGTATTATTCCAAAAATGATTAAGTTTGAAATATCTAATGCTTTAGATATCTGTCTATAATTTTCCTTATCTATCATCACTCCATCTAAAGACGCTTCTTCTAGGTAATAAATTGCTAAATATAGCGCAGAGACTAAATGATCACAAATTGTATATAAGACTAGCGAATGTACAGCTTTATTATATTTCTTATTCATAGCTATATACTGTATCATATGATTACAGGTATCAAACAATAATTTCCACTCATCATACTTATTGTGGTGCGTAACAGAAATATAAGGTGGCAGCCAGAAATAATATAATTTCCCCCTCATATAATATTTATCATTTTTTTGATGTATTAATATTTTAAAACACCTTTGCAAAAAATCATCTTTAATTGAATTATATATCTTTTGAAACTCCCATTTTTCTAGTATAATTACTCCAATTTTATTACATTGATAATTACTAAAATATAAATTATGATTTAAATTAAGTTGCGATTCCCTCGTGCAAAATTTTCTTAGATATCCTTCAACATTATCCCACGCTGTAAAAGAATTATATAATTTTTCCCAGTTACTTTTATTAGTTTCTAAATCATATTTAACATTGAATGCAATCCCACCATTAGCATTTACTATATCAAATAAACGTTTGTCTCCATTAGAATCATCAGCAAGAAAAACAGGAGGGTGTCCACACTCAATTAATTTTTTCACATAATTATATTTTTCTTTTTGATCAAACTCGTCTAGCAATGTAACTTTCCCATTTTCAATCTCTACCGTACTACCTACTAGCTCCCATTCAATCTTTTCTTCAAAAGTATCTATATACGTCTTTACAACACCACGCATAAAGGGAATGAAACCTCTAGTCAGAAAAATAATCTTTATATCTCCTGTATAAAAACGATAGATTAACGATATAGTTTTATGGCAAAAATAATCTACATTCACCAGATGATTTAATGTATATGAACCAATACATTCTAAGAACTCACCATTTACATAACTTCCAATTCTATATTTGCCAGCAATATCTAATAAATTAAGAATTGATAATGATTCATAACTAATCTGCTTTTTTAGAATAGCGAATGTTTTTTTATAAAAGATATTTCTTCCTTCCGAATCTTCTTCACTGTAAAATCGATTATTTATTTTTTCGAAATCATTTATTAAATCTTTTTCTATCAATAATCCAGGAAAAGCACACGCACGATACCAAGATGTTCCATCTATTATGGTTCTATCAATATCTAGAATAATTAACTTTTTCATATTTATCTGTCTCTAAATAGCTTGCCCTAACCATTCTTCTATCATTTTAATATCATCAGGCCCATTATTTCTAATCTGTAATACTTTATCATTAGCGCTTAACTTTTCGAACTCATCATTCATCATGCCAATATATGTAGTATTATCCTCTCTAGCACATAAAACATCTCTCTTCTTCCTTGTTCCTTTTTTTCTTCTATCCTCTAATCGATTTACAACTTCTTCTGCATCAGGATTAAGTATCACAGTATATGGTTTTATCATTTCTAGACCAGTTAAAATAATATCTTTTAGCTTATTGTACTGCCAATCGTTTAACTCACCTAATTTATACTCTACTTCCACATATACCAATGAATCATACAGACTTCTATCAACTATTAATACTCTCTCATCATTTTTATCAGAACTTTTTTTTATTGCTCTTTCAGCAGTATAAAATCTGTGATATAACCTTATGAGACATTTTTCAAAAATCGTCATTTCTGGCAACGTATCCATTTCATTAGTAAAATCAATTGAAAAATCATCTTTTATGTACTTAGTAGACTGTTTCACCATTTCACTAATTAATGTTGTTTTTCCCGAACCATGAGGACCCGCGATAAAAATTGTTTTCATATTTTTTCTCCTTTTTAATAAAATTGTTTAATCCATCGATACACATCCGCACAAGATTTATCATCATTAGAATATATTTTTTTTATAGTACGCCGCTCTATATTCTCATACTTAACTTTCATCCGACTTAAATAATCATATGTATCTTCTCTTGCACAAATTTCATCCCTTTTTTTTCTCAACTTTGTTTTCTGTCTGATTGATAAATATTCAACAACACCTTCTGTTGCGGGATTTAAAATAATTGTTTTTGGTGAAATAATTTGTAATGCCTGCTCGGCTATATCGTTTAGTCTGTCAATCTGTAGTTTTGTCAAATTTCCCAATTCATATTCAACCTCATTATAAACAATAGAATCATAAATACTCCTATCTACAATGAGAACCCCTTTTTGTGGATTATTAGCACATATAAATTGGGCACGTCTCGCAGAGTAAAATCTATGGTACAATCTAAGCAAGCTCTTTTCATATATACTCATTTTTGATATCTTGGGTAAATCATTAACAAAATTTATTCCAAAGTCATCCACCATAACATCTGAATATCTCTCAATCAACCTTTTTATTAATAATGTTTTTCCACATCCGTGTGGTCCTGAAATAAACAATGGTTCCATCTCTTACCTTTCTTATGAAAAAAACATAAAGGCGTTATTATTATCAGTCAAAAAATCAAGCATATCTGAAACAGCTTTCTCAATATTTTTTTTATCAATCTTTCGATATACAAATATATTTAAATAATTATCAAGAATCTGTTTGTCATATCCATTATTATCTACAAAAATTTTATTAGCCCATTTCAAATTCAAGTTTGCCCTTCCCATTTTTGCATTAACAGAGGCGATCCAATAATCAACAGTTCTTTGACAACAACTTAAACATGCGATATATTCATGATTTTTAAACATCTTTACCGCATCATCATACTCGGCATTTGCAAATGATTTAAAATACGAATAAATATAATCATCTATCTTTATATTTCTAATCTTTTCAATTAATGCACTATCATTACCGCTAATTAAATAAGCTAGCGACATCTTTTTAATTATTTTTAATTGCTTATAGTTAAAATAATCAATTGATTCTGTTAATACATCTATATCTTCTTCACTCCAATACTCTATATCACAACAAGCATTTTTTATTTTAAGCATCTCTGTTGGTAGCCCAATTTTTTTTTCTGTTAGAAC
Organism: Pseudobutyrivibrio sp. UC1225; assembly: GCF_900115215.1. Lineage (NCBI taxonomy): Bacteria > Bacillati > Bacillota > Clostridia > Lachnospirales > Lachnospiraceae > Pseudobutyrivibrio > Pseudobutyrivibrio sp. UC1225. The sequence goes on from NZ_FOVQ01000016.1 coordinate 46,493, forward strand.
ATATATATCAAAATCTGAATCTTTATTTCCTAAACCTTCGAATTGCGATATATATACTAATATTGAAAATTCTCCTAGATTCTTCTGGCTGATGTAATTGAATATTTCTATTTCAGAAATATTACATTCTTCGAATCTTTTTTTTAATATACTCGATTTATCCATGTCGTAATTTTATCTCCTTTAATATCAACTATACGCATATCAATATATTATTATCATTTTTGAGATATAGCGTTTATAGCATAAATTAATCCTTTATTATTCTTAATTATTCCATTTCTATTTAAATCACATATTAAACAGATAGGGCAGAGCCTACTACTCTACCCTATCATTCCCATTGATTGATGATTAGATATACATTCTTGCTACTACTTTTGCAACAATTGCTTCATCCTCAACCTTTACTAATACTGGTGACTCGTACATTTCATCATCCTCCTTTCCTCAAATTTATATAAAAATAGTAAAAACTATTTTTATTTAATTTACGATTCAACGATAAGCTTATTTGATATTAATAAATCAACATAATACTCAACATCTGATTTCGTCACTTCAAAATCTACACCAAATAACTTAGATAGTTTCTGCGCTATTTCGCTTATAGAATGATGATTCTTGTAACACTCGGACAGCATTCCTGTAACTCCCGGACAGCGTTCCTATAACACTCGGACAAGGTTCCTGAAACATCCGGACAAATGACATCGCAATTCTACTCACTTAGAATGTATGTAAATACATTCTAAGGAGGGTAATGAAATGAGGTGTCTACCAATGATGACTATTACTGAAATCCTTCGCTTGAAGGAAGAAATTCATCTAACTTGTCGTGAGATTGGAGAAGCAGCTGGCTGTTCAAAATCAACTGTTTCTGAAATTTTGTCACGCTGCAAAAAATGTGGGCTCACATACCAAGATGCTTTACAATTATCTCCTGCTAGAATTAATGAGCTCATTTATCCTGACGCTTTTGGGCGTAAGCAAACCAAAGAAGAACCTGACTGGGAGGTTTATCACAAGGAGTTACTTGATAATCCAAGAAGAAACCTCCAATACATTTGGCAGGAAGAATACCGTCCTGAGTATCCTGATGGATACAGTTACAGCAGATTCTGTGCCAAGTACAATGAGTGGAAAGACAACACTGGTAAAAATGTTGTCATGCCTCAGGAAAGAGAGCCAGGCAAGGAACTATTTATCGACTGGATTGGCGATACGCTTCCTTGTGTCGTGGATAACATCACAGGTGAAAAACATGAAGCTCATTTCTTTGTTACAACACTTGGTGACAGTTCGTATCCATTTGTTGAAGCTTTTCCTGATGAAACACAGCTTAACTGGAATCAGGCTCACATAGATGCCTTTGAGTGGTATGGTGGTTTGCCACGCATACTTGTTCCAGATAATTGCAAGACAGCTGTTGTGCATACAAACCTTTATGATCCAAAGATTAATGAGGCATACAATGCATTGGCTCGTCATTATCAGGTCGCTATTATCCCAGCAAGAGTGCGTAAGCCTCGTGATAAAGCCTCTGTTGAATCCGGTGTTGGCTGGCTTGAAACCTGGCTTCTAGAATGGCTTAAGGGACGAATCTATTACAGCTTTGAAGCTCTTAATCACGACATAAGAGAACGTGTCCTAGAGCTTGTTGAAGTAAAATTTAAGCATCGTCCTGGAACAAGAAAAAGTAACTTTATTGCTATAGATAAGCCAGCACTCAGGCCATTACCACAGGACCGTTTTGAAGCCTTTACAACTAGGAAAGTAAGCAAGGTGCCAAACAATTATCATGTAAAATTTGCTGATTTTTATTATTCTGTTCCGTATAGCTACTATAAGCGTAGTGTTGTAATTCATGCCTATGCTAAGAAGATTGAAATCTTCGATAGCGTTGGAAACAGAATCGCTATACACCAAAGAAGGTACGCAGGTCAGCGCTATGTAACCACTACAGAGCATATGCCTGATAATCATAAAGCCATTGCTGAATTCAATGGATTAAATGGTACTTACTACAAGCAAAAGGCTTTTAGGATTGGTCCAAACACCTTTAACTTTGTTGATAAGCTTTTAGCCTCTTATGAGTTTGAAGAGCAGGCTTATAAATCCTGCATGGCTGTAATAAACTTCAGCCATACTTATGGTGATACCAGAGTCGAGAATGCCTGTGAAAAAGCACTTAGTCTTAACTCTGTCACATATACAACCCTGAAAAACATTCTTAAGAATGGTCAGGATATGTTACCAATTAAGCAAAGCAGTTCCGATGCGGACACTCCAACTCCACACCATGAAAATCTCCGTATCGGAGAATGGATGTAAAGGAGGTGCCCATCATGAATTATCAAACTGCCGAGCAATTATCAGCCATGAAGCTGCATGCAATGCGTCTTGAGTATGCAAGACAGGATGAGTTACCAGCATCAGAAGATTTACCTTTTGATGAGAGGATGGCAATGATTGTCACTGCTCAGTACGACGCAAGGCAACGGGCAAAAACTGACAGACTTATAAAACTAGCTTCTCTCAGAGAGCCAACGGCAACGCTAGAGAACATCGATTTTGATTCCATCAGAAAACTCAAGAAAGCTGATGTGGCAAGGCTGTCTGATTGCCAGTGGATTAAAAATGGCAATAACCTAATAATCACAGGCGCCACTGGTGTGGGTAAGACCTACTTGTTATCAGCCTTTGGTAGAGCGGCCTGCATCTTTGGCTATTCGGTTAGATGTTATAGAACTACAAGACTTCTAACTGACTTAACCATAGGCAAGGGCGATGGCTCCTACAATAAGCTGATGCGTGACTTGGTAAAACCTGATTTGCTCATTCTGGATGATTTTGGAATGAAACAACTGGACTTGCCAATGACTCAGGATTTCCTTGAGGTTGTAGAAGAACGTTACCATCATCAAAGAGCTATCGCTATTTCAGCACAGCTTCCAGTGAAGGAGTGGCCTTCGGTTTTCAAGGATCCAACTATTGCAGATGCGGTACTTGACAGAATAGTGCGAAACGCATATCGTTTCGACCTAAAAGGTCCATCAAGAAGACCTACGGTGGAACATCAGCCAGCTGACGCTGGAGATGACAGTTCCAACGCAAACAATTATACTGAAGGAAAATAGATGTCATCTTGTCAACTTGGTACAGGAATCCTGTCCGGATGTTATTAGAACCGTTGTCCGGATAATACAGGAACCATTGTCCGAATGTTACAGGATGCTTGTACCAAATTGGCAAGAATAATCATA
>NZ_FOVQ01000014.1:0-80222 GCF_900115215.1 Pseudobutyrivibrio sp. UC1225
AAGAGGCTGGATTAATTATTTTGGGAAATTCAATCCATCAGCCATGAAATATACACTTCAATGTATAGAACGTAGGCTAGTAAAATGGGCAATGTGTAAATATAAGAACCTTCGTGGTCATAGAAGACGGGCAGAAAAATGGCTCACGTCTGTAAGAAAACGAGAGCCGAGATTGTTTGCACACTGGAGCAAAATGTATTCGTATTGTTAGATGATAAGAGCCGTATGAAGGGAGACCTTCACGTACGGTTCTGTGAGAAGTTTGAGGTGAAAATCCTCCTACTTACTCGACTGAGAGGTCGGGAGATTAATTAAATCTCCCTCCTACTCGATTTTAATTATTTAGCATATACTTGAACATTGGTTGATCTCACAACAATACATGCGTTTTTGCCTTTATCATGTAATGTGTTTGTAGAATAGAAATGGCAATTATCACATTTATCCAGTGTAGAGTAAGATTCTTTCAATGTTAAGTTATTAAATTTTCCGTTATTGAAGCAAATCTTTTTATTTTTAGTACCAAATGTCATAAATATGCATCGGTAAGAACCTGTAGATCCACTTGAATTAAATGTACATCCATCCACAGTAAGTGTGGAGATATCTGAAAAGTTCTTACCATCTTTGTCATGGTAAATAAAGAACAGAGAAACAGCATTTTGATAAGGTTGTAGATTTTTACTACTTATATTGAAAACACAATTGTTATATTTAACTTCCGATTTACCCCATAAATTTCCCATCTTTGTTAAATACATAGAAGGACTATTAATATTGAATGTAGCTCCGTTCACATCACAATTAGTGAATGTACCATCAACAAAAGATAAGACATTATCATTGTTACAATATGCGTTTGTAATAGTTCCACCCTTAATATGAATATCTTTAGCATTACAATACCAGAAACCAATTGATTCATCGTTTAATGTGGTATGGAAATTGCAATTGGAAATATTTATGTTTTCAATTTTGCTTGGGCTGGAATCGGAGGCACCGCTAAACCAAAGACATCCGCCTAATAATTTTTTACTCGTTGAAAGATTTGAACCGGAATTATTATAAAATGTAGAGTTGGTTATTTCTACATTTTTATAGTATGTACCTTGCTTAAACCAAACCAATATAACAGTCTTTTTGATTCCAGATGGATTGTTAGTAGTAAAATTACAATTATCAATTAAACAGCGAGAAGTATTACGTAATGTCAAGAATATTGCATGGCTATAATCACTAACACCTTGGAATTTCTGACCACTTGTTAATGGGAAGTTAAAATTTAAATCATGTAGCTCAAATGGGACATCTGCTGTAGGACTGTTAGTGGTGATGACGCCTGTGTATTTTGTGTAGTAATTTGACGCAACCTCTAATGTAGTATTATTTCCATAATACTTAAGAGCAGTCATTGATAATGGCTTATCAATGTAATAAGTACCCTTGTTAAAAATAAGTCCACTAACATTTCCAGCTGCCAAAGTCATAGCCTTATTAAGCTTGTCTGAAATGGCATCACCAGGGAAAATGTTAAAAAGGGCAACATTTACAGGTTGATTGGAATCATAAACCAATGATGCAATATTTCCATTATTTAGTTTGATATTAAATACATTATCTACTTTTTTTGGTGCTTTAGCCAAAATAGTGTACTGAGCTGCTCCACCGTCAAATTGAGTAAGATAGCCATTAGTTTTGACAGTTAAACCTGGCTGCACATTTGCTGCCATTAAATCAGATAATGTAGCAAACCTAACAATATTTGATTTGCCAATTTCAGGTTTACTAGTAATATATCCAATTACTTCAAGGACATCTCCAACCTTTACTATTTTATTCCAACCAATACCTAGATCTTTTGAAAGATAGTTGGAATAATCAGGTGCACTTATAATTGCTGAAGAAACTGCTTCATCGCCATATTTATCACCTGATGTATTAACGAGACCATCGCCAATACAGGTTTTAGAACCTGATTCTGAATTCTCTACATAGAACATTGCTTCAAAAACACCAACTAGTGGAGTATCATCCTCAGGAATATTAATAGAGTGATTACTGCCCACAATAAAAAATATTGTTGCAACCAACATAATGATTATTATGGAAAGTATTTTTTCTCTAGTTAGTCTATTATACAAGCCCATATAATACCTCCTAATAATTATATAAATATGTAAAAAAAATTAATAATGTTAAGAAAAAATTACAAACATCGTCTAGCATTATATCATATAATTAATCAAACTACCACCCAAATATTCGTCTAATAAAGTCCATCCAACTACCACCACTATTACTTGGAGCCGGTGTTGGTGTAGGAGTAGGAGTCGGCTTTGGTGTAGGAGTAGGAGTAGGAGTAGGCTTCGGTGTAGGAGTAGGAGTAGGCTTCGGTGTAGGAGTAGGAGTAGGAGTAGGAGTAGGCTTCGGTGTAGGAGTAGGAGTAGGAGTAGGCTTTGGTGTAGGAGTAGGAGTAGGAGTAGGAGTAGGAGTAGGAGTAGGAGTTGGTGCAGGTGCCTTAGGCACTGTTATAGACTCTTCAGGAGGTCCTTCTTTGTCTCCCACTGAGATTACAGGCTCTGGTGCATCAATTCCAGGAACAGGTTCATCAGTAATAGGTTCTGGAATTGGAGCATCTTCACCATCATAAAAATCTGTTCCTAAATCTAAATCGTCAAGAACAGGCTCTGGTTCTGGAGCTTCGCCAGATAATCTAAATGAAATATTACTCATTGTGTCTGGTAAAGTGCCAGATTCAAGTGAATAGTGAACGGATTCACCTGTGGTACAACGTACATAGATTGATCTAATTGACATTTTTCCAGCTTCAAATCCAGTAGAGACATCAGGATTTGCATACCACAAGTCATCAGAAGTATTCACAAACTCATCTAGTTTAGGATTAAAATATCGGCCTCTAGATAAACCTACATTTATGTATTGATTTTCAGCAAAATCTTGAAAACAAACCTGAGCATACGCTATCTCATAATCCTCTTGAGATACATTCATTGTAATTAAAGGATTACTTTGACCAATTACATTGTTGCTTGAAACACTAATAGTGATTTCTGGATCGAATTCTTCAATTTCGTCTTCTTTAATATAGCCACAATAAATACATTTTTCATCTTCATCGAAAGTACATTCTTCGACCTGCTCGTATTCGCAGTCAACTTCTTCATCTTCACCAGATGTAGGATGGATTTTACCTTTGCATTTTACTGTATGTGTGCCATCACCATTACTGATGTACACAAACTCATGCTCATGTTCTTCCTCCTCTTTATCAGATGGCTCATCTGATGTTGATTTTTCCACTGCGGCGGGATCCTTTGGTTCAATTCCGGCAGTATCCTCATCATAAGGAGTAATATCCAAATCGAGCAACGTTGAAGAAGATGCATCGACAGGCAGTGTTAGTGTATCACCTTCGGGTTCTTCAGTTGGAGCATTTGGTTCGGTGACTGGTTCGGACGTAGCAGGAGCTTCACTGGTTTCTGTAGAGCTGCTTTCCTCGACCACGGGAGTTTCCTCTGGCGAGTTTTCAGTAGCCAAAACAGTGATTGGTGTCAGTGCAAGAACTGCTACTAATAGAATTGCGAAAGACCTTTTCATATATTACAACAGCTCCTTTCATGGTAAATTTGTCACTGTAAATAAAGTGTAGGTAATTACTATGAATAAACTGTGTAATATTTGAAAAAAGAGATTAAAAAAATTATAAAAAATATGTTTTCTGAAAATATACTCCCTTTTGTATAACATGTGGCAAATGACCCATATGTAAAATAAGAGGGAACGAAGATTACTCTTGTCTGTATTCTAAAAGTAATACAACATATAACATAAGAAACGGATACATATTTGCTGTATTTAATGTTGATAAAATATATGCGATAAACATCAATATGTAAATACGATTGTGTTTACAAAGAAGTAATAATGCTAATATACAAAATAACATTCCGATGGTTCCGACGAGACCTTCGTTGCAGAATATTTCAACGATTCCTAAATCGTAGCTACCCACAGGGTGCCAATGGTTATCCCAATAGTAATGAACGTCGGCTCGTTGCTGTGCTCCGGCACCCAAGCCCAAAATAGGATTGATTCGTGAAGTATATAAAATGCCAGATAATTGTCTTATTCTGGAACGTGAGCCATGTGAATTTGTACCAAAACTAGTATTGGCAGGCGCACCTTCACTCAAATCAAAATCAAAACCCACTTCGTTTAAGACTGATTTTCCTGAGGTAACATAATAATATTTGTAAAGTGGATTTTGCAAACTTGCTACAGCAACAAAGACAAAAATGCAGGCTACAATAGTAATACAATTTTTGGAAAATCTAATTCTTGCTTCTTTTGTTCGAATGACATATATAAAGTAGATAAAAAGTAGTACTGCTAAATACATCATTACAGCTCTAGAACCAGAGTGGACAATAGCCAAACTGCATAATCCGACTGAGACCAAATATCTTTTAAAACTTGTTTGTTGGTACATATATAGGATAAGCGGAAGCATAAGGATACACATATTGCCATATGTGCCAGGCATAAGCAAAGATGTAGTCGCACGGAGAAGACCTAGTCTATAATAGTATTCATTTACCATTCCTCGGGAAACAGTATAAAGCGCATTAAATAAACGAACTCCGCTAAGACTTTCTAGGATGCCTAAAATAAAGAAAATGGTCGCTGTATAAACAAGTATTTTCATGGTTGTGTTTATTTCTTCCTTTGTAGGAGCAAGTAAATAAAACGCTATAACAAGTAGCAGCTGTTCAAATATTATCTCCATAATAGCTTTCGCAGGCTGCGTATATTTAGGAAGGTAGTAAATATTTGAGACTAGTCTAAAAACAAAATAGCCAATCAATAATTTATATTCTAATGATAGCTTTTTAAAACTAAACTCTTTCAAATTCAAAGATTTTTTCCTATTGAAAAAAGCATAGAAATAAAAAACGATAAACATAATTCTTGATGCTGTTAAAATTGGTAAAGAACTGGAAACCTCCAATCCATAATATTTCGGAAGAAAAAGCATACATGGAATAAAGAGGTAAAGATATTTCTTCTTAACAAAGCAATATATATTAATAATAATCAGTAGTAATGTGAATATAAAAACAAACATGAGAATAATCCTTTTAGTTTTCTTTATTTAATAAAATGTCCCTAATATCATTAGACACAATGTCGGTGGAAAATTTTCTGGCAAACAGATACTCTCCTTCATGTAGTTCAAAGAAGTCATCTTTACTGAAGGTATATGGTTTGCCGCGTCCCCAGTCCAAATACCTCATATTTTGATATTCCAAAGAATGGTTTTTATTTCCGTACCAATTATCTTTATAAGGAGACATGTTTAACAATGTCTGGACAACTATTTCATCGCAAATGTATGTGTTATAAAAATACTTTTTGATAAAGGATTCTTTACCTATGATATAGTGGGCAAAATCATCTGTGATGCTAAACCAGTTTGAACCCTTTGCCAGATAACTCTGAATATCTTTCACCCTGTTAACATGAAGTATCTTTTCAAAAATCAAAATTACATCGCGTAATATCTTAAAAAAAGAAATTCGTTTTCGACCGACATATTTTTGAAGTAGATAATAATATCGCGTACGCCGAAATGCTAGGGACGAAGAGTCTTCATTGTCGAAATCAACAAATTCATAACCTTGATTTGAATCAAAAAAATTATGGATATATGTTTGAGACTTCAATGGCATATCAACTCCGGATAGCAGATGATAATAACTATATTTTTGATGAGCAGAGGCTGCTTTCAATAAAGAAAGTGAGGCTTCGAACAGGGAATAATCTCCCCAGCGTACGTCAATCTGATTCACAAAATATAGATTATCTGTAGGAACTGATTTTGTAAGGTATTCACAATCGAAATCTGTAGCCTTAGAATCTACCATGATATAAAAATCATTACGTGGATCGTTCAAGCAATCTATAAGGAAATTCAACTGTTTCCAATTGTTGTGACATATTATAAGATAAGCGTGTTTACTCATATTATTCTCCGTAAAATTACTTCAAAATAATTATATCTTATAGAAAATAAAGTATCAATTAATGTATAAATAATGTTGAAATAGATAAAGTGTGTATTTTTTGTGAAAATATACAAAAAATAAAAATTATTGCTTGTTAATATAAATTATTTTATCACTATACATGGTTTGGGTTATGATGATATAATCATTTACATTGCGAATAGTATCATTTTATAAAGCAAGGAAGGATATTTGGATATGATTAAAAATGAGTTAGAAATTGATGTGGGAAGATGTTTTAACGCACTTCTTCTTAAGAAAAAATTTATTATTGTTATTACAATACTGTTTTTTATTATTGGGATGGGTCTGACTTTAAATGTTGGTGAGGATATGTATACAGCAACATCGACAGTTTACGCTGCAGCTGATGGTAATTATGCAGATGCTACAAATGCTGTTACAGCCATGAATGCTTACTTAAATGTAGCTAATTCTTATAAAGTGTGCCAAAGAGCAGCATTTATAATCGGCCGTAGTGATGTTGCAGCGACAGATGTTCAGGGAGCTGTATCTGTAAGCTCATCTTCTACAAAGAGCTCAACTGCTACTATTTCAAGTTTTATGAATAGTTCTGCTACCATTATTAGTTTTAATGCTACAACAGTAGATCCTGCTCTTTCAATGGAGATGGCAGATGCAATGGCTCAGTCATATGCCATTGAGATGGCTGAGATTCTTAATACAGATTCGGTAAAAACATTAGATAATGCATATACATACCACAAATCACATGATGCCCAGAAGAGCGCATGGAAAAAGAGAGCAATGTTTTTAATGGGTGGTTTTTTGTTAGCATGTCTTATTGTGGTTGCTTGCGAGATTTTTGATAGAAAAGTCCGTACGATTCGTGAGGCTTCACTTAGAGAAAGTATTCCTGTAATCGGAATCATTCCAGATTATAAGGGATAGGAGGTGCCAAATTGAAAAAGCTAGATATATACAGAAATGATAATTATGTGTTAAATGATGCCTTTGATCAGGCAGTTATGAATCTTCATATCCTAAAAAAACAAAATGGGTACAAAAGTTTTGCCATATGTGGATGCGAAGCAGGCGATGGTACTACTACTGTTGCAATTAATCTTGCGGCTGCTCTTGCAACTTCAGGATGGAAAACTGTTCTTATCGATGGTGATATGCGAAAGAAGAATCGCTACAAGAGGTTAAATGAAAACGTCTCAGAAGGCTTATCGGATTACCTCATGGATAGAGTAACTCTTGACAAAATAATATGTGAGACTACAACAGAGAATCTTTCTTACATACCTTGTGGGGAATTGATTGATAATCCAGTGCGACTTCTTTGTTCAAATAAAATGGATATAGCTAGAGAAGAACTTGCTAGTACATATGATTTTATCATATATGATATGCCAGCTATAGATGCTGCTATGGATGCAAAGGTAATTTCTGTTAATGTTGATGCCACTATTTTGGTGTCTGCTATTGGAGAGACCACAAAACAAGGTCTTATTGATGCCCTAAATGCACTTTCAGATGTTAAAGCAAACGTTATTGGAACTATAGTTAATAAGCTTGATATGGAACAGTATGTAAGAATAAATGCTGATTACGACTACTTCCAAAATGAGCGATATGCTAAGAAAAATAATAAGAAAGGCTAGGGGCAGAGATGAGAAAGCTTAACAAGATTTTAAAGACAATTATTGTTTGCCTCTTTGCTATTATTTGTTTAGGAACAAATATAACAATGGTGGCAAATGCAACTGAGGGTGAAGGTTCAGTTGTAGCAATCGTTGAAATACAAAATTATTCAGTAGAAGGTGGCATGATTGAGGCAGGAAAGGAGATTACAGTTAATTTCACACTTCATAATGCATCCAACTATTTAAATGCCAGCAGTGTAATAATGACACTTAATAATTCAACGGGCATCATATATCCATCTTATGGTAAATCTAATCAGGTATATGTAGGTAATATTTTGGCTGGAGGAACAAAAGAAGTATCAGTTCCTTTGGTAATTGGCGATACATTTTCAGGTACAGCAGTGGATTTAACATGTCAATTTGAGTATATATCACAGAACTCAAGAATGACCAATACGTCAACAATTGTTATTCCAACATCTGGTGGAAGTACAATTGGAGTAAAATCAATTGATGTTAGTTCACATGCTATTGTAAATGGTAAATCGTTACTGGCGTTCAGTTATGTAAATCAGAGCTCTGCAAATATTACAGATGCAAAGCTTGTTCTTGATGGTAATGTTTCTTCAGCGAGTAAAGAAATCAAATTAGACACTGTATATGCTGGAAAAAGTTATACAAATGATTATTATGTGATTTTTGATGAGGCAGGCAATCAAACGATTAATGTTTCACTTCAGTATACAGATGCTGATGGGGAAATAGTTGTTAATGATTTGGGAAGTTTTGATATTACAGTTAGCAAAGAAAGTGTTAATTCTGAAGATGAGTCCAATATTGCTCATATTGTTGAGCTTGTTGGAAAGGTTGGAGCCCTAGTCTTTGCAGTTTTAACATTAATTGTAATAGCAATTTACGTGAAAAAAAGATAATTTTATCGCATTATTTAGGGAGATTTGGTAATGAAAATAGCTATGATAGGTCACAAAAGAATTCCATCACGCGAAGGTGGAATCGAAATAGTTGTAGAAGAGCTTGCTTCTAAGATGGTGGCTGAGGGACATGAGGTCTATGCTTATAACAGAGCAGGACATCATGTTTCAGGAGCGGAAAATGATATACAAGTTGGTAAGATGTATAAAGGTATCCACCTCATTACAGTTCCTACATCTCAAAAGAAAAGCTTAAATGCTACTATTTATTCAGTGCTGGCTACATTACATGCAGTTTTCCATCACTATGATGTTATTCATTATCATGCATCTGGTTCTTGCGCTATGTTATGGCTGCCACATTTGCTTGGAATACATACAGTTGCCACAATTCATGGCATCGATAGTCAGAGGGCGAAATGGGGTGGATTTGCTACCAGATATTTAGAATTTGGTGAGAAATGTGCAGCAAAGTATGCTGACGAGCTTATTGTTTTATCTGAAGGAAATAAGAAGTTCTTTAAGGATAAATATGGACGTGAAGCTACACTTATTCCTAATGGAATAGGAAAACCTGAGATTCTTGAAGCTCAGGAAATTACAGAGCAGTTTGGATTAAAGAAAGATGAATATATCCTGTTTTTGGCACGTATAGTACCAGAAAAGGGGCTTCATTATTTGATTAAGGCTTATAAGCAAATTCATACTGACAAAAAACTTGTTATTGTTGGTGGTACAAGCCATAGTAACGATTATGTTTCTAAAATAAAGCGAGCTGCGAGAGAAGATGACAGAATCATGCTGTTAGGCTTTCAACAGGGAAAAGTACTTGAGGAGCTTTACTCAAACGCGTATTTATATGTACTCCCAAGTGATGTTGAAGGAATGCCGATTTCTCTTCTTGAAGCAATGAGCTACGGAAACTGCTGTCTTGTAAGTGATATAAATGAGACAGCCGGGGTTGTTGCTGACAAGGGTATTACCTTTAAAAAAGGTGATGTAGATGACTTGAAGGAGAAGCTTATCCAGCTTTTAGATAATAAAACAGAGGTATGTGCTTACAAGGAACAAGCGGCGGATTATGTCCTTGGAAAGTATAATTGGGACGACGTGGTGACTAGAACAATTGAACTCTATAAGTGTGGATTGAAAGCTTTGTAAAGTGTTATGAAAAAGATAGCAATTATTGCACCTTGCGTTCTTCCGGTTCCTGCCTCTATGGGCGGGGCCGTTGAAGAATTAATTACATGCATTGTTGATCAAAACGAAATATCGAAAAAATTTGTAATTGATTTATATACAATTGCAGACAGTTCTTATAATCTAAAGAAATATTCGTATACTAATATTATTCCAATTTCACTAGATACTATTACTTCAAAAAAGGATAGAGTTTGCGATAAGTACTATAGAAGTATCAAGAATAAAAGTGCTAAGCGATTTTTTGATAAGCAAATTATATCCACATTTATAGAAGAATCATCAAAAATGGATGGTTCTTATTTTGCTGTAATTATTGAAAATCAAATGTCCTTGGCTATAGAGTTGTTAAAAAGAATCGATTATTCTAGAGATTATCCTATATATTTTCATATGCATAATGATGTAGATATCTACCGTTCCCCAGAATATATTTCAACATTGACAAGAAATGGCGTGCAGTTTATTGCTATAAGTGAGTATATTAAATCTCAGATTCAAAAGTATTCAAAAGATGCTGTTGTACATATGCTGTATAACGGTGTGAAGCTTGATAGGTATTCTATGACTACCAGAGTAGCTGATGGGATGGTTAGACTTCTATATGCAGGAAGAGTTATTCCTACTAAAGGTGTTAAAGAAGCTGTTGAAGCCTTTAAGCTTATGATTAGCCATATTTCTGATGAATACAAAAATATAGTTACGCTTGATATATATGGTTTTTCGGATAATCCTACAGCTTATGAAAAAAAGATATATAAAATGGCCAAGGAATATCCAGAACAGATATTTTGTCATAAACGTCTCACAACTAATGCGATGGCCGAGAAATATAATGATTTTGACATAGTGGTTATGCCTACTATTGATGAAGAACCATTTGGGCTAGTTGCATTAGAAACTATTGCAAAGGGGATGGCTCTTATAACAACCAATTCTGGAGCTATTCCAGAGGTGGTAGGTGAAGGAGCTGTTATAGTAGATAAGAATTCAGATTTTACACACACTCTGTCTGTTCAAATGGAAAAACTAATTCTTGATTCTGAATATAGAAAAAAACTTGGCAAAAAAGCCTTTTCTGAGGCAAGAAGAGTTGTGGAGTTTGACATAAATACCTATTATTATAAACTAGTGGATATTCTAGACACAGAATGTTCACAAAATAAGATTTCCATTATTGTTCCTGTTTATAATGTTGAAAGGTATTTGGAACGATGCGTTAAATCGTTGATAAATCAAACCTACACTGATTTAGAAATAATACTTGTAGATGATGGATCAACAGATAACAGTGGTAAGCTTTGTGATGAGCTTGCAGAGGTAGATTCCAGAATAAAGGTTATCCACCAAAATAACCACGGATTATCGGGAGCAAGAAATTCTGGTTTAGATGTATCAAGTGGTAGATATATATTCTTTGTGGATAGCGATGACTATATAGATACAGATACATGTGATAAATTGCTTGCATCGGCTATTAGGTACAGAGCGGATGTGGTTGCATGTGGGATTAGTAAGGTGTTTGACACTAAGCCAGAAGCTCCATTTACTAATAGTAAATCAGGAATGTGGAGTGGAAGAGAAGCAGTCATGGAAATGATGAGCAATAATAACATTTGCACTACAGCCTGGAACAAGCTTTATAAATCATCTCTTTGGGATGAAATAAGATTTCCGGAGGAACGTTTGCACGAGGATGAGGCTACCACATATAAAATATTGTATAAGTCAACGTTAGTTGCTTATGTACCAGATTGTTTTTATAAGTATTATCAGAATCAAAAGAGCATCATGTCTTCAGGTCTAGAAAATAGATATGGAGATTATGTTATTGCGCTTAAGGAGCGTATACATTTTTTTAAAAGCAAAAATGAGGCTGTTTTGGCTGATTACTCAATCCTGGTACTTTTAGAATATATTAAGTATGTTTATAGGATGACAGAAGATGACAAGAACATCCTAAAAAAACAATACAATCATCTTATCAGGGAGTACAAAATTCCACAGAATATAAACGTAAAGAAAAAACTTGCTTTATATCTATGGAAATTTATAAAGGTTTAATGTAATGGAAAGAAAAGTTTTGTCGGTAGTAATACCGGTATTCAATGCTGAAAATTGCATAGGAAATTGCCTTGACGCGTTATTAAATCAGACATATCAAGAGATTGAAATAATAGCGATTGATGATGGATCTACAGATAGTTCATATGCAATTCTTAAAGAATATGCCAATAGAGATTTTAGAATAAAAGTGTACACACATGCTAATGCGGGTGTTTCGGCTACTAGAAATGAAGGCATGAGCAAAGCTACAGGAGAATATATAATTTTTTGCGACGCTGATGATTATCCAGAGCCTGATATGGCAGAGTGCTATGTTCAGGCAATAAATGAATGGAAGAACTCAGATGTAAGTTTTATATGCTGTGGTATGTTTTTTGATAATCTTTATAACAAAAATGTTAAAAATAAAAAACATCTGTTAGAGGCAGCACATGGCTTTGTGGAAGGGGAAAATTATCTTCTTTCGCGTGCTTCATCAGCCACTCTTGCATGGCTTAAATTATTTAATTTTGTTACTAATAAATGCTATAACCTTGAAATAATCAGGGAAAACAATATTGTTTTTGATAATGATATAAATATCGGGGAAGATTTAAAATTTAATCTTGACTATTTAGATCACTGTACAGGCAATATTGGTGTAGTGAATAAGTGCCTTTATCATTACGTCAAACGAACAGGAGAAAGCCTTTCAATTTCATATCACGCCAGTGATTTGGAGGATACGAAATGCATATATAAACGTTTTGTAAACTGGGAAATGTCACAACCAGGAGTTACAGATGAAAATGTAATGGTAGTAAAAGGTATTTATGTAAATGACTGGGTTAGCAGGCTTACAAGTATGTATGAGGCCCATCGATATGGCAAGGTGCATAATGCTAAAAAGGTGTTATGTAAAGAGCTAAAGTCAAAAGAATTTCAAAATACGCTTAAAGAGATATACGCTGCAAAAAAAATAAGCACACTTAGATATGTGTGCTTAAGAACTGGAATATTCCAGATATTCTATTTCTTCCGTGGTATATACCAGCTTATGAAGGGCTAAGATGGCTATACATAATCGGAGCGATTATGTAGGCCAGGCGCCTTTTTGAGGAATGGGAAGGATGAACATTTTTTAGTTCAGTTTGAACTCCTCTAATTTGAGGTAGCACCTCTTTATTCCCATTCTTATATTCTTTTAGAAGACGGTACATGCTGTATTCAAGAATTGAATTATAGCTGTCCTCTACAAAGTCTTCAGAAATCAAATTTCTGATTTCATCGAAGGCAGGTTTATATTTAAATACTGTTCCTTTGAACAGATTAATGTTATTGGTCGCAGATGTGCTACTTTGCATATAGTGATATAAAGGAAGATTTATATAAGTAAATTTCAAATTAGGATTCCTAGATAACAATGTGGTTTGAAATAATAAATCTTCACACATACTTATAGCGGTATTAAAGGAAGCTTCCTTTAATAGCTCGGCTCTAAAGAGACGAGTAAATAAAAAGCCTCTGACGTTATCGTCAGTAAACATGGCTTTTAAAAGGGTGAATGAGTCAATTACTTCTTCATACGAGCCAGTATAGGCGGTGGTAACACCATCTACTTCGGTAAAATATCCACAGACACAGCCGGCCTGGTTTTCATCATTAAGACCAGACTTCATGCTTTCATAAAAATTTTTTTCTAAATAGTCGTCTGCGTCTAGGAAGCTAATCCAATGTGATGTGGCATATTTGGCTCCAAGGTTCCTTGCGGTGGATACACCAGCGTGCTCTTGATGTATGTATTTTATGAAGGGATACTTTTCAGAGTATTCCATTGCTACTGCAGCTGAGTTATCGGTGGAACCATCATCGATTAAAAGTATTTCTTCGGGCATAACAGTGCCGGCCAGAATACTATCAAGCATCTGGCAAAGGTCTGTGCCACAATTAAAAAATGGAATTATTGTTGTGATTGTTTTATTCATATCTTGATTATATGTGAATTTAATCATCACTGCAATGAAGCTTGAGGAGTTATATGAGTGAATTACTGATACCTAAAAAAATTCATTATTTTTGGTTCGGCGGGGCGGAGAAATCTGCCAGCGTTTTGCGTTGTATTGACTCCTGGAAAAAGAGCTGTCCAGATTTTGAAATCATAGAATGGAATGAAAATAATTACGATATTCACAAGCATCCTTTTATGGAAAAAGCTTTTAATGATAAAAAATGGGCGTTTGTTTCTGACTATGCCCGATTAGATGTACTGGTACAGTACGGCGGTATTTATTTGGATACCGATGTTGAGGTTTTAAAAGACTTATCTCCATTGTGTGAGAGCGAGGCTTTCATTGGTTTTGAAAGAGACGATCTTATAGGAGATGGACAGGGCTTCGGAGGAGTTGTCAATTATCCAATATTTAAAGAGATGCTTTCAGAATATGATGGCTTAGAAGAATATATCGAGAGCCCAAAGCTTAGAACAAAGGTCCTACTTAACCATGGGTTAAGGCTAGATGGAAGTCGTCAGAAGCTGGATGGAATGGAAATATATCCTGTGGAGTATTTCTGCCCAAAGAGTTGGTCGACAGGAAAGATAAAAATTACAGCAAATACCTTCTCCATTCATCATTTTGATGAAAGCTGGAAGGGAAAAGGATCTCGTAAATATACAGTATTAATGAGAGTTCTTAACAGAGTCTTTGGAGAGAAAAAAGGACAGAAGCTGTTTAAAGATATTATTACTATTAAGGATAAGCTAAAAGGAGAAAACTGATTTGGAGAATAATGCACAAGATAAATTAATATCAGTTATCGTTCCCGTATATAATGTGGAAAGTTTTTTGGATTGTTGTATTACTTCAATCATCAAGCAAACTTACACAAATTTTGAACTTATTCTTGTGGATGATGGTTCGAAGGATTCTAGTGGAACTATCTGTGATGAATGGTACAAAAAGGATTCAAGAATAAAGGTTATTCATCAGTCAAATGGTGGACTTTCCGCTGCAAGAAATGCTGGCTTGAATCAGGCAAAGGGTGAATATATTTGTTTTGTGGATTCTGATGATTTCTTAAAAGAAAACTATTTAGAAGCTTTTATGATTGCCATGAAAAAGACAGATGCGGATATAGCTATATGCGATATTGTTTCTTCAAGACTGGCAGAGACTGAAAAACCATTGGATGAAGTAATAATCCTAAATTCTTCCAAGGAATGTAGAGAATGGCTGGTGAATCCACTTTCCAGAGAATATGTGCTGATGGTTGTTTCCTGGAACAAAATGTATAAGCGTGAAATATTCAATGATTTGAGATTTGATAAAGGAAAGTTCCATGAAGATGAGTTTATGATTAATAAGCTTCTTCAGAAAATAAATAAGGTTACTTTTGTTCCTATTAAGAGTTACGTGTATCGAAACAACGATGAGAGTATAACAGGTTCAAAAAATAACAATGATATTCGTCATCTACATGTTATAGATGCCTATATAGAAAGAGTAAAACTTGCTGTTGAAGCCGGTGGTGAGGATGACCTACAGTTCGCTGCTGTTACCTTAAAATGGGCATTGCTCAAGACAGCAAGCTTCTATAAAGAAGGAAACAAGTCAATGCAGTATGCTTCTAAAAAGAAGTATGATGATATATTTAATGAATATCAAAAGCTTCTAACAGATAAGCAGCGCATAAAATACAAAATGTTTACCGTTACACCGGGATTGTTTTGTAAGAAATTTGTAAACTATTAATTTAGGGGGAGAGTTATGAGTGATTCAAAGAAGCTGGTTTCTATAATTGTTCCAGCCTACAATGTGGAAAAATATATAGAAAAATGTATAGAATCTATTTTGGCACAGACTTACAGAGAAATAGAAGTTTTGGTAGTTGATGATGGCTCTACGGATGATACATGGGCTCATATTGAGACACTTATGAAAAAAGATTCAAGAGTCAAAGGATTACATAAAGAGAACTCAGGGGTTTCTGCAACTAGAAACTATGCACTGGATCATGCAAATGGGACATATTTACAGTTTGTTGATGCAGATGATTATTTAAAGGTGGATGCCACTGAAACTTTGGTAGATGCTTTGGAATCATCTGGTGCAACTTGGGTGAGTTGTCAGCATCATTGTGTTGATGAAAACGGTGATTTTCATGGTGAATATGACTTTTTAAAAGGAGTATTTGACATAAGTAGTCAGAGGGTTCGCTTCGAATTTATAAGAGATAACATTTTAGAGTATAAGATTGGTTACGAGGTATGGAGTAAAATATATATTTCATCCATAATTCGAGAGCACAACATAAGGTTTAATGAGAATTGCCACATGGGTGAGGACTTAGCATTTAATATATGTTATGGATTTTATGCAGATTCCATTAATTGCATAGAAGATAGAATATATTATTATGTTACCCGTTCAGGTTCAGCCATGGCCTGTATAACAGCTTTAAATAGAATAATAGATGAACATTTGGCGTTAGCAAAGGGAATTGAAGATAGGTTTAATACTGTTTTCTCCGGAGATATACAAGATAAATTTTACCAGATATTTTTCAAGCTTATACTTCATGGTAGTCAGGGACACACCGCAGAGGAGACAATGAAGGTTGTAAGAACTCTTGAGGATGATTATTACATGAAGTACCTTGAAGAAGCATTGACTCACAAAGGGGAGTTTAGCACATTTTGCCGTAGTGATAGGGCGAGACTTTACTACAGATTTGGTCAATATGTTAACTCATATACAAAAGGTGATTTTGTAGGAAAAGTAAATTTGAAGATATACGATATATATCGTAGATTGCGCAAAAGGGAAACCATAGTAGAGTGGAGGTTGACCTAAAGGAGAGTTTGTTTTGAAAAAGAGACATGCATATCTCGTCATGGCTCACAATGATTTTGAATCATTAAGGTATTTGCTTAGAGCAATAGATGATGAGAGAAATGATATTTATTTGCATATAGACAAAAAAACAAAAAATGTTCCTTTTCAGGAGCTTGCTGCCTGTGTTAAAAAATCGCAATTACATATCGTTCCCAGAATAAAAGTTTATTGGGGGCACGTTAGCATTGTCGATTGTGAGCTAAGGCTTTTGAAGGCTGCAATTTCAAATGAGCATTATCATTATTATCATCTTATTTCAGGAAATGATTTTCCATTAAAATCTCAGGATGAAATCCACAGGATTCTTGAAAATGATAATTCGGAGCATATAGATTGCTTCAATGAAAATGATGCTGAAAATACTTTTATCTACAAAGTAAAGTATTATTTTCCATTTTTTAGATGGACAAGTAAAGGAGTTAATACTCGGTTTCGTTGGTTAAATTACTTTGTTGCATGGCTTGGAAACAAGGAATGGAAAAGTATGAAGCTACAGAAAAGACTAGGAATAGATCGTACAAAAAATATGGAAATGATTTCTTCTATAAGGGCGATCAATGGTTTTCTATCACCGACGCTTTTGCCAGATATCTTGTAGCAAATAGAAACAAAATATTTAAGATTTTTAAGATGACAAATGGCCCAGATGAAATGTTTATTTCCACTATGGCTATGAATTCGGATTTTGGAAAAAGAATCTTTAAGGGTGAAAATGGAAAACCTGATAATCTAAGACTGATAGATTGGAGTCGAGGTAAACCATACGAGTTTAGGAATAAAGATATTGAAGAACTTAAAGCATCAGATAAGCTTTTTGTTAGAAAGGTGTCATATAAAAATGCTCCTAAGCTTATAGAAAATCTTTTTAAACATATTTCAGTAAATAATAATTAACAAAAGGAGTTAGTTTTGAACAAATATAAATCAAAGGTATTAAATTACAAAGACGGCATAATTCTAAGACTATATCACAATTTAAAATGGGTCTTCTCCTTTTACAAAATGTATATGGGAAGAATCTTGTTATATACCTTGGTTGAAGTGTGTAGATTAGCGGTAGATTTCTTAATCACATATAAGGTTGGAAATGTTGTTGATTTCGCCATTGAAAAAAATACAGACAAAGTTGTATCAATGGGATTGTTCTACATCGGACTATTTGTGGTAAACGCCGTACTTAGTATTTCTTCAAACAGAATCTCTGCATGGAATTACAACACTATGCAGGCGGACATGGTTAAGAAATTGTTTAACAAGGTAGTTAAGTCAGACTGGGAAGAGCTTACAGCCTTCCACTCGGGAGATTTAATTACAAGAATGTCTAACGATTCGAAGACAATCTCAATGAATGTTACAACGTTCCTTACTACAATTATCACTCAGTCAATGATGATTTTAGTTTCGCTTGCAGTCATTCTTATAAATGATGCCAGCATGATTTTGGTAGTTGTTATTGTGGCTCCAATCATTGCCCTATCATCTAGAATCTTTATGAGAAAAATTTATGATTCTCAGGCTGAGATTCGAAGAATTGAAAGTAGAGAGACTGCTTACAATAAGGAATCTTTCCACAATATTCAGGCGGTTAAGGCATTTGGCCTTGCAGACGAATTCTATGGAAGAATCAAGCTACTGGAAGAGGAAAGATATGCTGCAGACATGAAGTCAAACTTCTATTCACTTATGTCCTGGGTAGTTACTTATCTTTCAGGAATTATTTCAGCGATTATTTGTATTGGCTGGGCGTTCTTCCGTGTAGAGTCAGGAGCTATGACATTCGGCGCTCTTACAATTGTAATTATGATGGCATACAGAATTGCCGTCGCTGGAAAAGCTTTATTACAGCAGATTCCAATTTCATTACAGCTTACAGTTGCTATTGAACGAGTTCGTGAAGTAATTAATATTCATGATGAGAAGCTTGTTGAAACAGCTGCTTATGAAAAGTTTGCTGTTGAAACAGATAAAAATGGTGTTTCTGTTCATGTTGATGACATGAGCTTTGCATATAAGACAGGTCGCCAAATCTTCAATAATGTAAGATTGGAGGCTAATCCAGGAGAGATTATTGCTCTTGTAGGCCCTTCAGGTGAAGGTAAGACTACAATGCTGAGAATTCTTCTTGGAATCCTTAAGGCTGGTGCTGGAGATGTATATGCTCAGCTTCCAGATTCCGGAGAAAAATATGCATTTTCAACAGAGACACGTTCACTTATAGCATATGTTCCACAGGGAAATACGATGCTATCGGGAACAATCAAAGAAAATATGCAGCTCATCGCTCCGGAGGCAACAGATGAGGAAATAATTGATGCATTGAAGCAGTCATGTGCATACGATTTCGTTCAGAAGCTTCCAGATGGTATATATCACAATATAGGTGAGAGTGGTGTTGGATTCTCAGAGGGACAGAATCAGAGACTTGCCATTGCAAGAGCAATTCTTAGAAAAACACCTATACTTCTTATGGATGAGGCTACTTCAGCTCTTGATGTTGCTACAGAAAGAAAAGTTCTTAGCAACCTCATGAAGAAGGACACAAAGCGTACATGTATCCTTACAACACACCGTCCAAGTGTGTTATCAGCATGCGATAGAGTATATCGTATATGCGATACTAAGGTTACTGTAATAAACGAAGCTGAAATTCAACAGCTAATGAATGATTTTTAAAGGGAAATAGTTATGAGTCAGGAGATTTATGTTACGAGACCAGTACTTCCACCATTAGAGGAGTACGTAGAATACTTAAAGGAAATTTGGCAGACACATAATCTTACAAATTTAGGTAAATTTACAAAGGATTTTGTTATTGAACTAAAGGAATTTATGGATGTGGACTATTGCCTCACACTTAGCAATGGTCATATGGCACTTGAGATGCTTTTGCAGGCCATGGATTTATCGGGGGAGGTTATTACTACTCCATTTACATTTGCATCTACAACACATGCTATTGTGCGTAATGGTTTAACACCAGTTTTTTGCGATATTAGAGAAAGCGACTGCACAATAGATGTAGATAAAATTGAGTCACTTATCACAGATAAAACAACAGCGATTGTTCCAGTTCATGTATATGGAATGCCTTGCGATATCGACAGAATCGAAGAGATAGCAAAGAAGCACAATCTAAAGGTTATCTACGATGCAGCACATGCTTTTGGCGAAAAGGTAAACGGAGTTAACATTGCAAAGGCGGGAGACGCTTCAATGTTCAGTTTCCATGCTACAAAGGCCTTCAACACAATCGAAGGTGGATGTGCAGTGACAAAAGATTTTGAAGTTATGAGAAGAGTATATCAGCTTCACAATTTCGGAATCATGGATGAGGAGAATGTAGAGTTTGTTGGCGCGAACGCAAAGATGAACGAGTTCGAGGCTATTATGGGTCTTTGTAACCTATCTCATTTTGAGGAAAACAGACAAAAAAGAAAGATTCTTTTTGATACATACAGGAAGCGTCTTTCACAGGTGAAGGGAATTAAGCTCCTTCAATATGATGAGGATGCGGTAGAGCTTAATTACACATATTGTCCAATTATCGTGGACGAGGAAGAATATGGCATGGACAGAAATGCATTGTATCAGCTCCTTGGAATTCAGGGAATTCATGCCAGAAAATATTTCTATCCTATCACAAATGAATTTGCATGTTTTAAGGATGCAGGATATAAGGGAGATGTTCCAGTTGCACACCGCATTTCGCGACAGGTTATTACACTTCCTTTATATACAGATCTTGAGCTTTCACAGGTTGAAAGAATCTGTAGCATTATCGAAAGGAAAAATTAATTATTAATGGGAACTAATATTATAGGATTAGTCGTTTTCCCATTAATGGTGCTATATGCATTTTCACATCGTTACATCACAGGGGAATTTGAAAAGGAATTCTTTTCAAAACGACAGACGCAGACCCTAAAAGGAATACTAATTATATTTGTATTTTTTCATCATTTTGTTGAGCTAAACAACTGCGAAGGTCCAGTTTTTGGAGTTTATTTTTTCGCACAGTTTACTATAGCACTCTTTTTCCTGATATCAGGCTATACAACGGCATTGGGATATTCCCGATTACAGGGAAAGCCTGATTTGAAAAAGATGTGGATTAAACGAAGCTGGAGATTATATTTACCAATAGTTATTTTCACACTTCCAACCAATAATTTTTTGGCAGCAATTCTCTTTTTCTTTGTTTTATCGGATATTGCATATTCATTATTTGATTCAAACAAAAAAAGATTAGCTTTCATTTTTATAGGTAATATGATTTACCCTTTAAGTCTTAAGATATTAGGATTTGGTGATTGGTGGTATGACGACATATTGACCTTCTTCATGGGTGTTGCCTTGTTTATGTACAAGGATCAAATCACCAATTTTTTTAGAGGTAAAATCTATTGGCTTATAATGCCAGCTGCTACAGTCTTCACTGTAGTCAGTATTTATCTGACAACCGTTAGGCTGCCGTTTGACTATGCAACAATGATACGTTCCACTACAATGGCCGTTATCATCGTGTTGTTCCTTCAGAGGTTAAATCTGAAATCCAGATTGTTTTACTTTATAGGGGAGTACACATGGGAAATCTTTTTAACACATCAGCTTATAATTATGTTGATGCAAAGGGTATTTAGCAAAAATATACTAGTATTGATTTTCTCAATAGTGTTAACAATCATATCAGCGGTAATTGTTAATAGAAGCGTGTTAAAGCTTAAAACTATTATAGAAAAGAGGGAAATTTAAATTGAAGTTAGGAATTAATCAGCCATATTTTTTTCCTTATATAGGATATTGGCAGCTTATTAATGCGGTGGATGAGTTTGTTCTTGCAGACAATCTAAACTTTATTAAACAGGGATATATAAACAGAAACAAAGTGCTAATAAATAAAGAGCCACAGTACTTTAGACTTCCTGTTCATAAGCCATCACAGAATAGACTTATTAATGAGCATGAGACAGCTCTAACTGAGGAAGAAATAGAGAAGATGCTTCATACTCTTCAGTGCGAGTACAGACATGCCCCTAATTTTGAACGTGTATATGAGCATGTAAAACAGGTTCTTGAATTTGGTCTTACTGAAGAGGGAAAGAATCTGGCAGCATTCCTTGAGAATGCCATTAAGCTCACAGCAAGAGAGCTTGGTATCACTACCCCAATTAAATCGGCTTCTACAGATGTAATTCTTGATAGAGATTATAAGAGAGAAAATTATGTTATCGCTACATGCAAGAAGCTGGGAGGTACTGAGTACTACAATCCTATCGGAGGAACAAAGCTTTATTTCCAGGATTTCTTTAGAGCAAACGGTGTTGGACTTAAATTCGTAAAAGCGAATCCTGACATTAAATATGAACAGTTTGGTAACGAGTTTGTACCAAGTCTGTCCATTATAGATATTATGATGTTCTGTTCTAAGGAGCAGATAGCAGAAATGCTAAATGATTATGAGTTGGTAGATGGCTATGAAAGTCCTGCCGACATTGTGGAGGAATAATCTTATGGGAAATAAGAAAGTAAGTATTGTAGTCGCTACATACAACCAGGAAAAATACATTCGTAAAACACTCGAAAGTATTGTTTCACAGAAGGCTGATTTTGAGTTTGAAGCTATTGTTGGAGATGATTGTTCAACAGATGGCAATGCAGAAATTATCAGGGAGTTTGCAGAAAAGTATCCTGATATTATCGTTCCAGTTTTCCGTGAAAAGAATTTAGGAATGACAGGAAACACTCTTGATATTATGATGCGTGCTCAGGGAGAGTATATTGCATTCATCGAGGGTGATGATTACTGGCTTGATGAAAAGAAGCTTCAGAAGCAGGTTGATTTCTTGGATTCACATCCAGATTATGTTGCTTGTTTTGGTCTTTGTCATATTGTTGATGCAGAAGGAAACAGACAGGAAAAGCTTGAGCAGTGGAGTGGCTTCATGAAGGAAGGTGGAGAGTATACTCTTAAGATGTTCCAGGATTACCTTCTTCCAGGACAGACAGCCACATCAATGTATAGAAGAGTAGCATATGGAGCACTTCAGCAGAAGCTTATGGCTGCTAATATTGATATTAGCCAGATGATCGACCGTTCTCAGGTGCTTTGCATGCTTGCAGTTGGTAAGATGTACAACCTTGGAGAATATCTTGCAGCATATCGTTATGTTCTTACAGAAGGTAGTGGTTCATGGTCATCACAGAATGACTTCTACAGCAAGGACAATGTTTTAAAGTACATGGCTGGAATGAAGGACATGGAAAAAACAGCCAAGGTCCTTGGATTGGATCTTAACTTTGATGACAGAAGAAAATATGAATTGTATAAGCTTGAAGCTTGTGCAGATAAATTTTCAAAAGAAGATTATAAGGTGATTCTCAATCAGCTAATTGAGGATTCTTATGATAAGAAAGGATTAAAGCGCATACATTCGACAAGACACCTCAGGGGATTAATCCTTAAGTTAAAGGGAAGAATATAAAAACTGAATAAGGGTAGTAGTATTTTTTGAGTTATTAGAAATTGAGGTTATGTGTTATGAAAAAATTATTATTGTTGGGCAACAATTGTCATGTGGATGAACTTATTAAACATGCGAAAGAAAGGGGAGTGTACACAATTGTTACTGACAATCTTTTGCTGGAACAGTCTCCAGTGAAATCCATGGCAGATGAGGCATGGAATTTAAGTGTTCTTGATATCGATACTATAGAGGAGAGATGTAAACAGGAAAAAATCGACGCCATTCTTTGCGGCGCCAGCGAAGTTTGTATTAAAGCTAATAAAGAACTTTGCGAAAGATTAAATTTACCATTTTATGCCAATCAGAAGGCATGGGATATTACAAATGACAAACTGGCTTTCAAAGAGATTTGTCAGGAATGTGGTATCCCAGTTCCATATGAATACGATCTTGATATAGAATTGAGAGCGGACGATTTGGCAAAGATAAAATATCCAGCTGTTGTTAAGCCAGCGGATGGTTGTTCTAGCATTGGGCTTCATATCTGCAATAATGAAGCCGAGCTAACAGAGGGATATTTGGATGCTTATGAAAAGTCTACAATCAAGAGAGTTATTGTAGAAGAATTTGTGCCTGGTGAGCAGGTAGGACTTATTTACGGAGTCATAGACGGAGTGCCTTATATGAACGCAGCGGGTGATGATTGTGCCTGCAAATATGACGCTCACAGACGTGTATTTGGAGCATGTCCAACCAAGCACAAGAAAATGTTTGAGAAAATACTAGAAAAGCCAATTGTTGAGCTTTTTGAGAAGCTCGAAATCAAAGCTGGTGTTGCAGGTATTCAGGTTATCACTGATGGTGAAAAGGTTGCTGTTCTTGAAATGAATTATCGTTTGCCAGGAGGCAAATTTCCAGGTGAAAAGTTCCTTTGCGACGTAATGCTTGATAATGCTTTGGGAGAAAATACAAATCCAAAGACAGTACCACAGCAGGGACAATTATTTAGTTATGCTATCTGGTTAAAGCCAGGTGAAATTGCTGAAATAAGGGGACTTGATGTTTTAAGAGCTCGTCCACAGGAATTTAATATTCAGCAGTTTAGACAGGTGGGCGACATAGTTCAGGAAAACACAGGAATGAAGCAGGTGCTTGGATACATTATGTTCTTTACAGACGTTGAACACCACGAGGAATATATAGAATTAATCAATAACACTGTTAAGGTTATTTCTGAAACAGGAAAAGATTTGGTATATCACTATAGATTCGAGAAAGGCTATGCTGTGTAGTAATCTACACACAATATTTAAAAGTGTGTCAAATCACTATTATGCAACATAAAAAGCATGCATTTTTATGCACATTTTTTGCCAAAAAGATAGTATTATATATACACTTGTGAAGAAACTGTGAA
The DNA here is from genome assembly GCF_900115215.1 of Pseudobutyrivibrio sp. UC1225. Classification (NCBI taxonomy): domain Bacteria; kingdom Bacillati; phylum Bacillota; class Clostridia; order Lachnospirales; family Lachnospiraceae; genus Pseudobutyrivibrio; species Pseudobutyrivibrio sp. UC1225. The sequence continues at coordinate 24,651 of NZ_FOVQ01000014.1, forward strand.
CTCGGAGAAAGTTGTGGTGAAAAATATCACCCCAAAATGTTTCACAGGGACAAAATATAGTAGGGAGATAGAGATATATGACAAAGGAAAAAGCTATTGAGATCCTTGAAAAAGCTGGACAGGGTCATGTAATGAAAGGGTTTGATAATCTTTCCGCTGAAAAGCAGGAAGCATTTCTTGCTCAGATAGAAAATATCAACTGGTCTGATTTCAAGCTCATCGGAAATGATTCAAATGATGCTAGAGGAGAGTTTACAGTTCCTCCAGCTATTGAGCTTTCAGAAATCGCTGAGAGAAAGGCTGAGTTCGAAGCAGCAGGTCTTGAGGCCATCAAAAAAGGCGAGGTAGGAGCCGTTCTTCTCGCAGGCGGTATGGGTACACGTCTTGGTTTTGATTTACCAAAGGGTTGCTACAATGTTGGTCAGACACACGAGTTATTTATTTTCGAGTGCCTCATCAATAACCTTATGGAAGTAGTTAATAAGGCAGGTGCATTTGTTCCTCTTTACATCATGACTAGTGAGAAGAACGATGAAGCTACTCAGAACTTCTTTAAGGAGCACAATTACTTCGGTTACAATCCAGATTACGTTAAGTTCTTCATTCAGGATATGGCTTGCGCAGTAGATTATGACGGAAAGCTTCTTCTTGAGGAGGAAGGTCGTCTTGCTACATCACCAAACGGAAACGGTGGTTGGTATGCTTCTATGATGAAGGCAGGTCTTAAGAGTGATATTCAGGCACGTGGTCTTAAGTGGATCAACGTATTTGCTGTAGATAATGTTCTTCAGAGAATTGCAGATCCTTTATTTGTTGGCGCTACAATCCTTGGAAACTATGTATCAGGTTCAAAGGTTGTTCGTAAGGTAGAGCCAGCTGAGAAGATGGGACTTCTTTGCTTAGAGGATGGCAAGCCAAGCATCGTAGAGTACTATGAGATGTCAAAGGAGATGTCTGAGGCAAAGGCTGAGGACGGAAGTCTTCTTTACAAATATGGTGTTATTCTTAACTACTTATTCTCAGTTGAGAAGCTTGGTGAGATTGTTAACAACAACCTTGTTGTTCACGTAGTAGAAAAGAAGATTCCATTTGTTAATGAGGCAGGTGAGAAGGTTTCGCCTACAGAGCCAAATGGATATAAGTTCGAACTTTTAGTTCTTGATATGATTCATATGATGGATAACAATCTTGCATTTGAGGTTGATAGAAATTATGAGTTCGCACCAATCAAGAATCTTCATGGGGTAGATTCAGTAGATAGTGCAAGAGAGTTACTTCAGAAAAATGGTGTAGTATTGTAAAGGGTAGGTTTAATGTATAAGAAAAAGAAAAAGTTTTGGGCAAAGCACTGGGATGTAATTGTATTAGACACAATATCAGCTTTGATAGCTATGATAATTGCCCTGTTTTTCCGCTTCGATAAAATACTTTTCTGGGATGTAATCCCTCATGAGTATATCTATGAAAATATCCTGATTATGATTATTTTTGCCAGCGTTTTAAATGCAGCACTTAGAGATCCATACACAGGTATAGTTCATAGAAATAAGTGGCAGGAGTTAAAGGCAGTTGTAATTCACTCTTTTGTGAACTTATGTGGAATATTAATATTCCTTTATGCATTCAGATATTCAAATCGTATTTCCAGAGCCGTCATTTTGACATGGTTCGCACTTATGATTTTAATCATGTTTGCATCGCGTATTGTTTTTAAGCGTATCGTACGTATGCGCAAGCATGATGACAGCTTAAAATCAACAATGCTTGTTATTGCCGATTCCAGCACTATCAATCACTGTCTCAGCCAGTTAGCAGCATCAGATTATGTTGAGTATAAGGTTGTAGGCTGTGCTATCATTGATAAGGATTGGGTTGGTAAGAAAATTCAGGGTGTTCCTGTTGTTGGTGATTGTGATTCTGTATTCGAATATATTCGTACACATGTAGTCGATGAGGTATTCATCGATGGAAGGAACAGATACAGTGAGGAGCTTCTTGCTGAGCGCCTTACAGATTTGGGATGTACAGTTCACATTTCACTTATCCATACAGAGCACTTAATGAAGAACCGTGCTATTGAGTATTACGGTGATTACATCACCATGACTACAAGTATGCACATGGCTACAAACCGCGAAGCATTCTGCAAGCGTACAATAGATATCATAGGCAGTCTTGTGGGATTAATTATCTGTGCAGTCGCATTTATTTTCATAGCACCTGTAATCAAGATTCAGGCCCCAGGCCCTGTATTCTTCTCACAGACACGTATAGGAAAGAACGGTCGTCGCTTTAAGTTCTACAAGTTCCGAAGCATGTACACTGATGCTGAGGAGCGTAAAAAAGAGCTTATGGATCAGAATGAAATGAATGGACTTATGTTCAAGATGGAGAACGATCCTCGTATCTTCCCAGCAGGTCATTTCATTAGAAAGTATTCTATCGATGAGCTTCCACAGTTCTGGAATGTTTTAATCGGAGATATGTCTCTGGTTGGTACAAGACCACCTACAGAGAATGAGTTTGTACAGTATGAGTTGCATCACAAAGCTCGTCTTGCCAGCCGTCCAGGTCTTACAGGAATGTGGCAGGTAAGCGGTAGAAGTGATATCACAGACTTCGAAGAAGTCGTGGCACTTGATACAGAATATATTAAGAATTGGTCACTTGGACTTGATTTGCAGATTATCCTTAAGACAATCGCAGTTGTAGTAAAGGGCTCAGGTTCTAAATAGACAAATAGACCTAGTAAAGGGTATAATATCCTTTACTAGGTTAATTTTATATTGGAGACAAAAAATGAAAATTTCGGTAATCACACCTTTTTATGAGGGTGATAAATATATGGATAATTTAGTGGATATACTTATTGCCAACGAATTATCCCTTACAAAAATGGGGCATGAGCTTGAGGTGATTCTTGTAAATGACAGTCCATGGAAAAAGCTTGAGGCACCTGCTTCTGAGGGGCAGTTTATTAAGGTAATTACTAATCCAGAAAACAAAGGTATTCACTATAGCAGAGTGTCAGGATTATCAGAAGCCTCTGGTGATTACATCATGTTTTTGGATCAGGATGATTCCCTTACAGAGGACGCACTTGTAAAGTTGCTTAAATCAGCGCTGACTTCTCAGTCTGATGTTGAAGTAGCAAATGCTTCACTAGAGCAGTCAGACGGCAGCAGGCTTTTATGGTATCGTAATAGCGCACACAAGGCTTTGATTGGAGATTTGAATACGTATTTACGAATCGGCATTCAGATTATCTCCCCGGGTCAGTGCCTTATCAAAAAGTCTTCTGTACCAGAGTTCTGGAAGGAACATATTATGACAGAAAATGGAGCAGATGATTATTTCCTTTGGCTGTTGATGTTGGCTAAGGGCATGAAATTCCATTATTATGATGAGCCACTATATGTTCACAGATACACTTCAGCTAATCTATCTGCAGACACTACAGTTACAGATAAATCAGTATTTGATTTCATTGATTTGCTTCATGACTGCGAGTATTTTAAGCAGGAAGATATTTTCACACTTCATGAAATGATTAGTTACAAGAATCAGTTTAGAGCCAGTGGTACATTTGGAAAGATTACCTGCTCGTTGGCTAATCTTGGTTTGTTTATTGATAATGTTAAATTTAAGAAGAAAACAGGTACTGGATACGGGTTTAACAGATAATGAGAGATACAGCTATACTTCTTGCTACCTATAATGGTGAACAATACCTTAGGCAGCAGCTAGACAGTCTTTTTGGACAGACTAGTCAGGAATTTAGACTGGTAGTTCATGATGATGGCTCTACAGATTCAACTGTAGATATAATAAATGAATATCGTGATAAATACCCTGACAGGATAGAGATTTTGTATGGTGATTCCTGTGGCGGTCCAAAGGAGAATTTTCTATGGATGCTGGGCAAAACAGAAGCAGATTATTATATGTTCTGTGATCAGGATGATGTTTGGTTTCCAGAAAAGGTGAAGCGGTCCGTGGAAGCCTTGGAAGAAGCTGAGGGGATGATTCATTATGAAGGGGATGAGGTTCAGCCGGTATGTGTATTTACGGATATGGTTGTTGCCGATGATAATCTGAATAATCTATCTGATTCCTTCATAAGATATATTGGTCGTTTGCCATCAAATACGGCATATACTCAAATCTTAATAGATAATCCAGCTGCTGGATGCACGATGTGCTTTAATCGTCAGCTCAGGGATTTGGTAGTTCAGCTTGAGCCAGAATTAGATATGAAAAATATCCCAATGCACGATGCACTGGTTTTGGAAATTGCAGCGATTATGGGGAAGGTGGTTGCTATTGATGAGCCACTGGCATATTATAGACAGACAGGTCATAATACCATGGGAGCTGTAACAGAGACAGAATCAGATAAGGCCTCAAGAAATATTCAGGATTTGAAACAGGGGTCTATATTTGAAAAGAAAAAGGCTTTTGTTAATGAGTCCAGAGTATTTGCTGGTGAAATCGCAAAGGCAGAATGGCTTCCGAAGGACAAGAAGAATGTTCTTCTCCGTTACTCAAAGATTGGAGAGAAGGGGAAGTTCAAGCGAATGAGTTTTTATTCAAAAAATAATTTTACCAGAGCTCACCACAACCTATGGTTTAGGCTTTGGGTTTAGGAGAATAAAATGAAAAAAACATTATTGTACATGAAGAAGCATGCAGATTTTATCATTTTGGATTTGCTTGCCCTTATTATTGGTTACGTTGTAGTTGTTCAGTTTAGATATTTGGCAAGACCAGTTCACCATGGAGAGTTATTCTTTGATTATGGTGTTGTTCTGACAGCGGTATACTTTTTAATATTGCTCTTCAGCAAAAATTTATCAGGTGTAATTAAGCGAAGCTTTTTCAAGGAATGTCAGACCTTGCTGGTGCAGGTTTTTGTTAGCTGGGCATTTTTCACTGTAGTACTTTATGGTATCAAGACTGCTCAGAACTTTTCACGAAGCGTATATGCTGCAGCTTTTATTATCTGCTATATTTGCCTATTATTTGAGAGAAGTGCATTGAAATGCTTTATCAGATTTAGTCGCTTCCATTCCGCACTTTGTCCAAAGTTGATTATCGTTTGTGACAGCAATCACTCACAGGAGGTTATCAAAAGAGTACTTAAGGGTTCCTTTGAGAACGATTATGAAATCGTTGGTGTTGCTATGAACAACGAGGGCGCCACAGATTACATTGATCATTTTGATTCGCTGATTGGTCTGGATAAGCTTGAGGAATTTATTGCAAACAAAAAGATTGATGAAGCGTTTATCGAGGTTGCAGATGCAGGGGTAGAGACTCATGTAATCAATCTTCTTCTTAAGCACAATATTATCGCTCACCGCAGTCTAGAGGAGAGCACAATGAATTACGTAGAGCAGGAAATTGACGAGATTAGTGGTCACTACGTAATTACGATACGCGATACTCAGGTTTCATTTGTTACTAGAGCAGAGCGTCTCGAAACAAAGTTATTTAGAAAGTTAACAAAAAAGGATTAGTATGAAATCAGCAGTATTTTTTGATATAGATGGTACAATTTGGAATTATGATAAATTCATTCCTGAAAGTACTAAAGTTGCCATTAAAAAGCTCAGAGAGAACGGGCATCTGGCTTTTATATGCAGTGGCAGGGCTCGTGCCTTTATCAACGAGCCAGCGTTATTAGCTCTTGGATTTGATGGTATTGTTTGTTCTTGTGGTTGTCATATCGAGATAGATGGAAAGATTATCTATCAGAAGATTATCGATACAGATGTTGTAAAGGATACTCTTGAGATGATTCGAAGCTATGGCTTCAGACCTATCCTTGAGGGACCAAAGAATATTTACATGGATGATGATGAATTTGGTTTCGATGATCCATTTGGAAATGTTCTTAGAAGAGATGTAGGTGAGAATCTTGTTCCAGTTGGAGGCGATTATTACGGCGACTGGGTAATCAACAAAATGTCATGTGCCACCGAGGTAGAGGCTGACAAGAGATTAGAATGCTTTGATAAGCTTTCATGTCACTATCAGGTAATAGAACATAGCGATGAGATTTGTGAGCTTGTGCCAGTAGGTCATAACAAGGCTACAGGAATGATTAAGGCATGTGAGCTTGTTGGAATAGATTTGGCAAACACATACGCAATCGGTGATAGCGAAAATGATCTTGATATGCTTCAGGCTGCTCATGTAGGTATAGCCATGGGAAATGGTACCGACAGAGCAAAGGAAGCAGCAGATTATGTTACTACCGATTTTGATAAAGACGGAATTTATAATGCACTTAAGCATTTTGGATTAATTTAACAGACTACAAAAGCACCCATCAAAGGGTGCTTTTGTGATGTGATTAGTAATGAGCTGTAAAGCTGTTTATTCTTACATAGGTGAAGGCATCTGCTACGTAAGCATTAGGGTTTCCTGAAGGTGACCAGTTCTGGGTAACTACTTCAGCGTTAATTGTCATTCTACAATTTTTAAGATCCTTATCAGTTACTCCAGTGCGGAGTTTTACAGTAAAGGTATTTGAAAACTGATAACCTCCCACCTCATTTGCCATGCCGGTAGTGGTGGCTGCATTACGTCCTAACTCTTCACCTGTGGCTGAGAACACTTGAATTACAAGATTGGTAAGTTCGTTTCCGTAATCCATATTTACAGTAATAGATTTTGTTCCAGATTTAATAACTCCCGGTAATACAGATGCTGAGATAGTAGTACGAGCCAGCTTATAGCTTTCACTTGATTTTGAACCACCTGAAAAAACCGCATTACTACTTGATGCGCTTTTATATAGAACGCCTGATGTATTAGTAGCATCAAGATTGATTGTTTCTGAGGTACTTCCATTTGTCTTAGATATACGCTTTGTGACAGTACTATCTACATAAGGGCAATATGCGGTATATACCAGGTAATTACCTTCAGTAGTGATTTCAGAGGACACTGTAATTGGCTTTACCTTATGAGAAGCCTCCTTTGTACAGTAAGGCTTAAAGGTAGCCTCTGCATAGTCTTTTGCCCAGGTTATCGTGTCATTATCTTCTGATACTGTATAGTTGTGTCCATTTGCTATACAGTCAGGATAATAGCCTTCCAAATATACAGTTCCACTAATGCTGACAGCGGCAATTGATGTGAAGCTTGAAGGAGAGCCATTTGGATAATTTAAATCATAGCTTTTATGAGATTGTGCAGTTATGTTAATTTGTGCTCCAGCACGTTCTACATCAGTAAGTCCACCGATGTAGAAGCGGAGCCCCTGTGATGTGAAAACAGCCTGAACTCTAGATTGATTTTTATCGGTGGCAATTGGATTGCCATTTACTGTGACGGACCAGCTAACCAACTTGTTTTCAACGAACCAGCCCTGAGTGGCAGGTTCCTTAAGCCCAGTTACATATACAAAGGAAGAGGAATTGATAAGACCAAGTTTTCCAAGCGGTAATGAGGCAGTTCCAACGTGGACTGCAGTAACATCACCATTGCCGTCTGAAGCATAATCTCTTGTGGTGGCACTGTAGCCATAGTAGCCACCTCCTGTATAGAAGGGGCGGAAGAATTTACCACTTTGACCAGCACCGGAATGCTTGGCAGTGAAGCGTGTGCCATAGCCATATTCACCATTGGTATCATTAATTAGGTTGGCAGTTGCTGAGCAGCCATTGATATATTTCATGGCAGCACTATTTTTGTAAAGCAGATAAGCAACACGCTCAACATCGTTAGCATTGCTTATACATTTAGCATGAGAGCCACATACTGAGGCTGATTCATTGCCACAACACCAACCGTCAGCCAGGGCAAAAACTGAACAGATATCATCGTATTTTTCAAGGTCTTTAATATTGATTTTATCGTTCATATTAAGCCAGGCTCCCATACCTTTTCCAGTGCTTACTACATAATTGAAAAATTCCTGTCCTTTACCACCTTTGTCATTGGCGGCATATTTGGAACGGGCAATCAAATCGTAGATTGAGGGATACTTTTTAGCCAGAGAGTTTTCGCTAATAGTCAGGTATTGATCATATAAATACTCTTGATACGACTTAAGCCATTCTACCTGCTTATCAGAAAGATAACTTTCATTTCCATCACCTTCATACAAAGATGCCAGTGTAGTTAGAACATAAAGGTCATATGAAATTCCATTGTAGGAACCATCCTTAAGAATATTATCGTCGGAGCCTTTTTTAGTACCGATGTATAAACCCTCTGATGTAAGGTCTGCAATCTTAGTGGCAAAAATAGTATATGTATCTGGGTTAGAAAGATAATTGCAAACGTTTTTTTGCATAATTTCATTTGTAGTTTTTTCAGCCAGTCCAAGAATTTCTCCCAGGAACTCTGTATTATTTTTTATCGTATTTCCGAAGTAGGCTTCGAAGTCTCCAGTGGAACCAGTAATTTTTCCATTTTGAGTTCCGTCCGATAAAAGCTTAATAGTTCCATCATTACTAGAATAGTAATCGTCGTATTTTTCTATCCAGGATGTAAAACCTTCTTTATCAGCATTCCAGTTTGCTTCCTCATAAAAAAGTTTTTCCCATAACATTTTAACAACCTCACTTTTCTGGCTGGAGTTAAGTGATAAATAGTGAGGGATTTCGTTTCGGAAGGGGATGAAGATTTTTTCAGAGCTGGGTTTATGAGTGAGAGAGAGTTCAGATGCCAATGCTACATTTGTTGTGGCGGGCACCACAAGTGAAGCTGCCAGTACAAAGGACAGGGCAGGCTTCAGAAATTTATTTAATTGATTTATCTTAAACATTACTTAATATCCTTTTCGTAAAGCGTTACATTCTTCTTTGTTTCATTATCGTACTCATCCACCAAGGTATAGGAGGCTTTGATTTTGATAACTTCAGTTTCATTTTTGTTATAGTAGACTTCCATGGATAAATCCTCAGGACAGCTGCCTGAAATATCAAGTGCATCAAAAGCAGACTTTTCTGCATTGTTAAATTTATTTTCAGAGTCGATCACAATAGATATTGCCTTGTTAATAGAAAGCTCATCATAGGCCTTGAAAGTCGCTTCATAGCACATGCAGTATTCCTCAGAAAGATAGCCCTCATCATCTACAATAATAGTTGGGACGAAGCCTTTGATAGAAACAGAGGAGTCTCTTTCAGGTTTATCAGGCTCATCCTCGAGATTTTCATCATCGTTCTCTGCTTCTTGGTCAGTCTCAGAATCATCTTCAGAGTCTGTTTCGCTCTCTTCTTCAGACTCTTCCTGTTCAGGAGTTTCTTCTGTAACATTTTCATCTACAATTTCTTCCTGAACTACATCTTCAGAATCTTCAGCGTAAGCGATGATTGGTGTTCTAAGGACGAACATGGAGAAGATTACAGATATAGTAATTAATTTTTTAAAACTCATTACAGGCACCTCCTAGAATGGCTTGAAATCTGAACCGTCAACATAGTAACCATAGCAACCATTCTGATAGCCGAAGTCAAATTCATACTGGCCATCGTGGTCAGAAGTACGATCGTTAAGAATTTCTATAGCTTCCCAGATTTTCGCATGAGCTTCTTCAGCGGCTGTAGTTGCATCTGAAATATCGCCACGAAGCTTTTCATCATTTTCAAGGGATGTGGACTGAGCATTGGAAATCGCCTGAGATAAATCATCCTTATCCTTCTTTTCAATAGACTGATTTTTGGAAACAGTGTTAGTGAGCTCATCTACAAGCTGAAGAAGTTCGCTGTAGTGCTCCATATCACTAGATGAGGCAGAATTGAACTTGCTTTCAAGGTCGCCCCTGATTACTGAAATTTCTTTGCTGTTTGTCTGATATTTTGCATTGATGAGGTCATAAACTACTGACAGGTCATCCCTTGAAACTGAATCGCAGTTGTTAAAGTAATCCGCAATAATAGAATCCAGAGCCTGACGCTGTTCCTTAGAAAAGCCCTCCAAAGAATCGATGTAGTCATAAATCTCAGCAATAGCCTCAGCACTGGAAAGCTCAGAGGCATTCGAGTGACTTGCATTTAAAATATTCTTAAAGTTAATAAGCAAAAGAATAATCAAAGCAATAGCAAGCCCTGATAAGAAAAGTGCAAACCTGTTAAGGGTATTATCCTCTTTAACATATATTTTTTTGATTTGGGTAGAAAATCCCCTTGTATTTAATTTTTTATTCATTTCAATACTCCTTTTAATTAAATCTGTAAAGGAATATGAAAGTGGTTTAGATTCTGTTGAATTCCTGTGGGAAAATTGTTGAACCAACCTGATATAACATTTTGAAAAAAGACAAGCGCTAATATATCACGGGACAAAAATTATTGCAAGAGAAAAAAATGAAATGGATAGAAAAACTATAACACGGGCTTTGAAATCACCTTGACAGATTAAGGAAATACTTATATCATAAGTTAAGTTTTTTAATGCGATGATGAAGAGGAGTAATCAGTGTCGTCCTGTAGAGAGGGTCGCTCACCGGCTGAAAGGTGACCTAGGAGCTGAGCTGACGAAGGTAGCTTCGGAGCAGGTGGTGAACAAAGTGCCCTGGGGCAGACAAGCCATCCGAGTCGTTCCCGTAAGGAATAAGATGAGATATAAATGCAGGTGGTAACGCGAATCTTCGCCCTGTGTGTCGAATTTACCGACGCACGGGGCTTTTTTAATGCCTAGAAAGGAAGAGAAAATGAAAGAATTAGCTAAGACTTATGATCCTAAGGGTCTTGAAGACAGACTCTATAAAAAGTGGGAGGAAAATGGCTATTTCCACGCTGAGGTAGACCGCAGCAAGAAGCCATTTACCATCGTTATGCCTCCTCCAAATATCACAGGACAGCTCCATATGGGACATGCCCTTGATAACACAATGCAGGATATTCTTATTAGATATAAAAGAATGCAGGGCTACTCAGCTCTTTGGCAGCCAGGTACAGACCATGCAGCTATCGCTACAGAGGTAAAGGTTATCGAGCACCTTAAGAAGCAGGGTATTGAGAAGGATAGCCTTGGTCGTGAGGGCTTCCTTGAGAAGTGCTGGGACTGGAAGGATGAGTACGGCACACGTATCATCAACCAGCTTAAGAAGATGGGTTCTTCTGCTGACTGGGAGCGCGAGAGATTCACAATGGACGAAGGCTGCTCAAAGGCTGTTGAGGAAGTATTCGTTAAGCTTTTCAACGAAGGCTACATCTACAAGGGCAACCGAATCATCAACTGGTGTCCAGTTTGTCAGACATCTATCTCTGATGCTGAGGTTGAGCATGAGGAGCAGGCAGGTCACTTCTGGCACATGAAGTACGAGATCGTTGGCGAGCCAGGTCGTTTCGTTACTTTCGCTACTACACGTCCAGAGACAATGCTTGGTGATACAGCTGTTGCTGTTAACCCTAAGGATGAGAGATATCAGGATATCATCGGTAAGACTGTAATGCTTCCATTTGTTAATCGTGAGATTCCAGTTGTTGCTGATGAGTATGTTGATATGGAATTTGGTACTGGTGTTGTTAAGATTACACCAGCTCACGACCCTAACGATTTCGAGGTTGGTAAGAGACATAATCTTCCAGTTATAAATATCCTTAATGACGACGCTACTATCAATGCAAACGGTGGCGAGTTTGAGGGAATGGATAGATATGAGGCTCGTGAAATCATCGTTAAGAAGATGGACGAGATGGGACTTCTTGTTAAGATTGAAGACCACACTCATAACGTAGGAACACACGATAGATGTAACACAACTGTAGAGCCTATGGTTAAGCCACAGTGGTTCGTTGCTATGGAAGAGCTTGCAAAGCCAGCTATCGAGGCTATCAAGACAGGTGAGCTTCAGTTCGTTCCTAAGAACTACGATAAGACATATTTACACTGGCTTGAGAACATCCGTGATTGGTGTATTTCACGTCAGTTATGGTGGGGACACAGAATCCCTGCATACTACTGCGAGAAGTGTGGTGAGACAGTTGTTGCACGTTCAGCAGATGCTCCAACAGTTTGTCCTAAGTGCGGACACGACCACATGAAGCAGGATGAGGATACACTTGATACATGGTTCTCATCAGCACTTTGGCCATTCTCAACACTTGGCTGGCCAGAGAACACAGAGGAGCTTGATTACTTCTATCCAACAGACGTACTTGTTACTGGATACGACATCATCTTCTTCTGGGTAATCAGAATGGTATTCTCAGGATATGCTCACACAGGAAAGAGCCCATTCCACACAGTACTTATCCACGGTCTCGTTCGTGATTCACAGGGCCGTAAGATGTCTAAGTCACTTGGAAATGGTATTGATCCACTTGAGATTATTGATAATTATGGTGCAGATGCACTTCGTCTTACACTTATTACAGGTAATGCACCTGGTAACGACATGCGTTTCTACAACGAGCGTGTTGAGAACAGCCGTAACTTCGCAAACAAGGTTTGGAACGCTTCACGTTTCATCATGATGAACCTTGCAGATAACGCAGTTACAGAGCCAGCTGAGGCAGACCTTGCAACAGAGGATAAGTGGATTATTTCAGCAGTAAACACTTTAGCTAAAGATGTTACTGAAAATATGGATAAATATGAGCTTGGTATCGCAGTTCAGAAGGTATATGATTTTATTTGGGATCAGTTCTGCGACTGGTATATCGAGATTGTAAAGCCAAGAATGTACTCTCAGGAGTATACAGCTAGCAAGAATGCAGCACTTTGGACAGCTAAGTTTGCACTTACAAATGCCCTTAAGATGCTTCACCCATTCATGCCATTCATCACAGAAGAAATCTTCTGCACACTTCAGAGCGAAGAGGAGACAATCATGCTTTCAGCTTGGCCTGAGTATGATGAGACAAAGAACTTCCCAGTAGAGGAAGCAAAGGTTGAGCGCGCAAAGGACGTTGTTCGTGGTATGAGACAGCTTCGTACAGATATGGATGTTCCACCTTCAAAGAAGGCAGCTATCCACATCGTATCTGATAATGCAGAAGTACGTGCTATCTTCGATGAGATTACACCTATCTTTGCAACACTTGCAGGTGCAACAGACGTAATCGTTCAGGCAGACAAGCTTGGCATCGGAAGTGATGCAGTTTCTGCTGTAATCCCAGATGCAACACTTTTCGTTCCACTTGAGGATCTTGTAGACTTCGAGAAGGAGAAGGAGCGTCTCACAAAGGAGAAGGAGAAGCTCGAGAAGGAGCTTGCTCGTTCACGCGGAATGCTTTCAAATGAAAAATTTATGAGCAAGGCACCAGAAGCAAAGGTTGCCGAGGAGCGTGAAAAGCTCGCAAAATATGAGGCTATGATGGCTCAGGTAGAAGCTAGATTAGCCTCTATGAAATAGGAGGAAAATAAAATGGATGTAAAGAATATTTTAAGCAAGTGCGATCACACATTACTCGGTGTAGACGCTACATGGAACGATATTAAGGGAATCGTAGATGATGGTATGAAGTACGAGACTGCTTCAGTATGTATCCCAGCAAGCTTTGTAAAGCAGGCTGCTGAGTACGTAAAGGAGCAGGGCGGAAATCTTCCAATCTGTACAGTAATCGGTTTCCCAAATGGCTATGCTACAACAGCTTCTAAGTGCTTCATGGCAACAGATGCTGTAGATAACGGTGCTTCAGAAGTAGATATGGTTATCAATGTTGGTTGGGTTAAGGAAGGACGTTACGATGATGTTCTTGCTGAGATTAACGCAATCAAGGCTGCCTGCAAGGGTAAGCTTCTTAAGGTTATCATCGAGTGCTGCCTTCTTACAGATGAAGAGAAGATTAAGATGTGCGAAGTAGTATCTAAGTCAGATGCTGATTACATCAAGACTTCTACAGGCTTCTCTACAGGCGGAGCTACCTTTGAGGATATCAAGCTTATGGCAGACCATATGACAAACGGAAAGCTTATCAAGGCGGCTGGTGGTATCGCTGATCTTGAGGATGCTCAGAAGTTTATCGACCTTGGTGCTTCAAGACTTGGAACAAGCCGTGTTGTTAAGGCTGTAAAGGGTCTTCCAAACGACGGTAAGTACTAAGCCGTATTAAAATGCCTCAAACGTGAAAATTTAATGAAAAATACGCAAAATTTAGTGAACTTTATGACAAAGCTCAATTATTGAAATATAATTAAGCTATTCAGAATAGGCTTATTGTGAGCATATTTTGAACCGAAATAGTAAGTGAAGGACTAAATTTACACTTTTTTCATGTGGGGGACTTATGGCATTACCAGCACAAGCGCCAAAAGTACAAGTTTCATCTAATGGTTTGGAGGCCACTTTGACCTTCAAGATTCCTGACGGCAAAAACGAGGTACCAAGCTTTTCTGCAGCCCAGTTGCTTGGCTTCTTGAATAATGCCAATGTTACTTTTGGAATTGACCAGGATATGCTAAAGCGTCTGTCTGACAGCCCAATCTACGGTAAACCTATAAAGGTTGCCGAGGGAACGGCACAGCAGCAGGGCACCCCAGGGTATTTTGAATATACTTTTGATACTAAATTTAACAGAACGCCTACCATCCGTCCGGATGGTACGGCTGATTATATGAGCATTAAAACCATCGAGACTGTACAAAAGGGTGATGTAATAGCTATTTATCATCCAGCAGTACAGGGTTCTCGTGGTATGTCTGTTCGTGGACAAATTCTTGAACCAAAGCCAGTGCGTGACCTGCCACCTCTTATTGGACGAGGCTTTGATCGTTCTAATGACAATCTTACCTACACAGCAAAGCTTGATGGAAAGATTGAGGTGAATCAGGGAAAGATTATTATCTCTCCAGTTCATGAGGTTCAGGGAGATGTTGGTATCGAAACTGGAAACATCAAGTTCAATGGTGATGTAATCATTCACGGCGGAGTTCGTGATGGCGCAGTTATCGATGCAGCAGGCAATGTAATTATCCATGGTCTTATTGAAGATTGTGATATCAGAGCTGGTAAGGATTTGTTCCTTATTTCTGGTGTAAAGGGTAATGAAAAGACAATGATTACCTGTGGTGGTTCCATTACTGCACAGTTTGTGGAGTATGCTATCATTAACTGCTCTGGAAATATAACAGCAGACTATTTCTTCAAAAGCAAGATTTCCTGTGATGGTAAAATTGAGCTTAGTGGTAACAATGCTTCTATTATTGGTGGATTCGTTTCCGCAGTACAGGGCATTGAGGCTAATGACATAGGAAATTCATTTGGAACTATTACTAATGTTTCTGTAGGCGTTGATATTGAGCGTACTGCAGAATTTGAAATGCTTGCCAAAAAGATTGAAGATCTCAATTCTAACGTAATGAAGATTAAGAAGGGAATTGAGGATTTTGATAAGCTTGGTGAGGAACGAGGAATTAATGTAAAGGAAGACCCTCGACGTATGCAGCTTCTTCGTGTTAGAATTCGAGATGAAGCTATTGTACAGGAAGAGACAAAGCGTCTTGCCAAGATGAAAGAAGTTATCGTATCTGGCAAGGATGCTTCTATTAAGGTGTTTAGGCGTATGTATGCTGGTGCCAATATTTCCATTGACGACCATCATGTTACTATTACAGATAATCACGAGAGAGTCGAGATTACCAAGACACCTGAGGGTGTAAAGCTTACAAGAATTACTGGTGAACGAGCAAAGGATAAATAAAATGATTGATTTCGAAGAAGAGTTAAAGAAGTTTGAGCCTGCAATTGAGGTCGAACAGGCCGAGGCTGATATTAAGGCCAGAGATTTAACGGATTTAACAGATTTACTTGTTAATATTTCATCGCAGCAGAATGCTACCGCGACAACAAAATAACGAGACAGGAATAAATAGCTTTTATTTACGGAGAATAATAAATGCAATGTTTTATGTGTGGTGCCGAAGTTGGTAACGAAAAAGTTTGTTACAATTGCGGCGCCGATATTTTGTTATACAAACAAATCGTATACACATCCTATGTGTTCTATAATCAGGGCTTGGAAAAGGCAAAGGTTCGCGATTTATCGGGAGCCATTGAAGCTTTGAAGACATCCCTCCAGTACTATAAGTACAATACCAGAGCCAGAAATCTTCTGGGTTTGTGCTACTATCAGGTGGGAGATACTGTCAGAGCTATCAATGAATGGGTTCTTTCCAAGAATCTTCAGGAGGAGGATAATCCGACTGCTGACAGATATCTTGCGGAAATCGAAAATGACCCAGGACTATTAACCAAGCTTAATTCCACTATCAAAAAATATAATCAGGCAATTGAATATTGTAAGGCCGGAAGCCGAGACCTGGCTATGATTCAACTGAAAAAGGTTATCAGCCAGAATCCTAATCTGGTAAAGGCACATCAGCTTTTGGCACTTTTGTATATACAGGATGAGAAGTATGCTGATGCAAGGAAGGTTCTTTCTGCAGCGGCAAAGATTGATAGTAATAATACTACTACCATTCGCTACATACATGAGGTAAAGGAGCTTCTCAAAGAGCAGAACACTGGTAAGCGCAGAAAAAAGAACGATGTGTTTACCTTCAATGACGGAAATGACACTGTCATTATGAACGAGCATGCCCTTAGAAGCATGTTGGACACCACAAAAACCAGTCTTATCAATATTGTTCTTGGTCTTGTGGTTGGATTGCTTATCTGCTTCTTCCTTATTGTTCCAACAGTTAAGGATAATATGGCAGAAGGAAACACAGACACAATCCTTGCCCTCAATGAGAATCTTTCTGAGGAAAGAGATAAAAATCAGGAGCTTCAGGAGGAGATTGATAAGCTGAAATCATCTCTTTCAGCATATGATGAGACACAGGATATCCCTACGTCCTATGAGAATTTGCTTGCAGCCCAGAATGCACACGCAGCAGGGGATGATGCAGCAGCTGCAGAGTCTATTCAGTTAGTATCAAAGGAAGTTCTTGGAACAGCAGGAAAGACTGCCTATGACAGCCTTTACACAACTCTGGCTCCAACAATTATTCAGGGATATTATGAAGATGGAAATACCTTCTACGGTGATGAAAACTACGAAAGTGCTATTGTAAACTTCCAAACTGTAGTTGATATTGATGAAAAATATAATAACGGTGCCGCGCTTTTCCTTTTAGGAGATTGCTACAGACTGACAGGAGATTCAGCCAAGGCACTGGAATGCTTTAATAAGGTGGTTGAGCTCTATCCAGGTAATCAGTGGGGACGTCAGGCTAAGGTTTATATAGCAGCTGATGATACAGAGCTTAGTGCCACAGAGGTAGGTGACTAATTTGACAGATTTTCAGTTAATCAAATTGGCGTTAGAGGCCAGAGAAATGGCGTATACTCCATATTCACATCACAAGGTTGGAGCTGCACTTTTATGTTCAGATGGTACAGTTTTTAAAGGCTGCAACATTGAAAATGCTGGGTATACTCCAACAAATTGTGCTGAGCGTACAGCTGTATTTAAAGCTGTCAGTGAAGGAAAAAAGGATTTTGAGGCTATAGCAATTGTCGGTGGAATGGATAATTTAAAATCATTACCACTTTGTGCGCCTTGTGGCGTATGTAGACAGGTTTTAAGAGAGTTTGTAGCGCCTGAAAAATTCAAAGTCCTGTTGGCAGAAGTAGAAGATGTGTCAAATGTATCTACAATTGAAGAAACTAGTGTGAAAATAACGACAATGACCCTATCAGAGCTGCTTCCGTTAGGCTTTGGCCCCGAAAATTTAGTGCTCTAATAGAGTAAATTCCTTGCAAAATATCCTAAATAATTTATAATTTTATTTAGGTGTTTTCAAATATTAAATGAAAACGTAATTAATAGGAGGAATTAAGAATGAAAAAGAAGTTATTAAGCGTACTTCTTGTAGCTTCAATGGTAGCTACTATGTTTGTTGGTTGTGGTTCATCATCTAGCGACTCAGCTTCAGATGCAACTGCTACAACAGAAGAGGGGGCAGCAGATGCTGCAGCTAGCGATAAGAAAATCGCGATGATCACAGACTCTGGTGATATCACAGATATGTCTTTCAACCAGACAACTTATGAGGCTTCAAAGGCATTTGCTGAGAAGAATGGAGTTGATTTCCAGTACTACAAGCCAACAGAGGATTCAGATGATGCTCGTATCGCTTCATTTGAGAACGCTGTTACAGATGGTTACAACGTAATCATTGTTCCTGGTTACCTTTTCGCAGGTATGATCGCTCAGTGTGCTGCAGATTATCCAAATGTTACAATCATCGCACTTGACTGCTCACAGGGTGATTTCGAGGGCGCTGGTATGACAGAGCTTCCAGAAAATGTTTGCTCATTCACATATCAGGAAGAGCTTGCTGGTTACATGGCAGGTTATGCAGCTGTTAAGGAAGGCTATAAGAAGCTTGGCTTCCTTGGTGGTATGGCTGTTCCAGCTGTTATCCGTTATGGTTTCGGTTTCGTTCAGGGATGTAACGATGCAGCTGTTGAGCTTGGCAATGCTTCAGATGTAGAAGTTAACTACGTATATGGTGGTCAGTTCTACGGTGATGACGCTATTACAGCTCAGATGGATACATGGTATTCAAATGGTACAGAAGTAGTATTCGCTTGTGGTGGTGGTATCTACACATCAGCTTGCGAGGCTGCTACAAAGGTTGACGGCAAGGTTATCGGTGTTGACGTTGACCAGGCTGGTACAATTGAGAACGCTTACGGCGTTGAGGGACTTTGCATTACTTCAGCTATGAAGGGTCTTGCAGCAACAGTTGATGCTACACTTACAGATCTCTTCGCTGGTAACTGGTCTAACTACGCTGGAAAGATCGAGAACCTTGGTATCGTATCAGGTACAGATCCTTCACTCAACTATGTTCAGCTTCCAACAGATACATGGACAATGACAAACTTCACAGTTGATGATTACAAGGCACTTGTTGCTTCATTAAACGATGGAACAATCAAGGTTAGCAACTCAACAGACGCTATGCCTTCAACTGAGATTACTGTTAAGGAATTCGACAATATTCACTAATTTCCCGTAGTAATTATATGAAACTATCAATAAGGGAAGGTCTAAACGCCTTCCCTTATTTTTAGAATAATGGATTATTCAAAGCTATATAAAACATTATTATCAATGAGGGAAGTATAATGATGTTTTCTATGGTTTTGCATTTCTAGGGAGAAAAGCATCATCAGAATATTTTAAAGCAATTAGAAAGGTGTATTGCGATGGAAGACTATGTAATTGAGATGTTGCATATCACAAAAGAGTTTCCAGGCATTATTGCAAATGACGATATCACTTTGCAATTAAAGCGTGGCGAAATTCATGCGCTTCTCGGGGAGAATGGCGCCGGAAAGTCCACACTTATGAGTGTATTATTTGGACTTTACACACCGGAAAAGGGAGTTATTAAAAAGGACGGTAAGGAAGTTAAGATTAACAACCCTAATGACGCTACTGACCTTGGTATTGGTATGGTACACCAGCATTTCATGTTGGTTGATATTTTCACAGTTTTAGACAACATTATTTTGGGTTCTGAGCCTAGCAAGTTTGGTTTCCTTACAAAGGCAGAGGCTCGCAAGAAGGTTATGGACTTATCTAATAAGTACAACCTTAAAGTAGATCCAGATGCATTAATCGAGGATATCACTGTTGGTATGCAGCAGCGTGTAGAAATCCTTAAGATGCTTTACAGAGATAATGACATTCTCATTTTCGATGAGCCTACAGCGGTTCTTACACCACAGGAAATCGATGAGCTCATGAAGATCATGAAGGACTTGGCTGCAGAAGGAAAGTCAATCCTCTTCATCACTCACAAGCTCAATGAGATTATGGAAGTTGCCGACAGATGCTCTATCCTTAGAAAGGGTAAGTATATCGGTACAGTTGACGTTGCTAACACTACAAAGGAAGAGCTTTCTTCTATGATGGTAGGACGTAACGTTAAGTTTGCTGTTGATAAGGTAGAGGCACAGCCTAAGGAAGAAGTTCTTAAGGTTGAGAATGTTTGCGTTAAGAGCAAGCTTCACTCAAATGATTCTGTACACAACGTATCTTTCAATGTTCGTGCAGGTGAAATCGTTTGTATCGCTGGTATCGATGGTAATGGTCAGACAGAGTTCGTTGGAGCTCTTACAGGTCTTGATGACATCTCTAGCGGTAAGATTACACTTTGTGGTGAGGATATCACAAAGAAGTCTATCCGTTATAAGAATACACATGGCATGAGCCATATTCCTGAGGACAGACATAAGCACGGTCTTGTTCTTGATTACTCTCTCGAGGAGAACATGATTCTTCAGAGATATTTTGAGCCAGAGTTCTCAAAGCACGGTATTATCAAGAAGGCAGACATGAGAAAGTATTCTGACAGACTTACAAAGGCATTCGATGTTCGTTCTGGTCAGGGTGCTAAGACTATTGTTCGTTCAATGTCTGGTGGTAATCAGCAGAAGGCTATCGTTGCCCGTGAGATGGATAGACAGCATGAGCTACTTATCGCTGTTCAGCCTACACGTGGTCTCGATGTTGGTGCTATCGAATACATCCACAAGGAAATCGTTAAGGAACGTGATAATGGCAAGGCCATCCTTCTTGTTTCTCTTGAATTAGACGAAGTTATGAACCTTTCTGATAGAATTCTTGTTATGTATGAAGGTGAGATAGTAGGTGAGGTTGATCCAAAGACTACTACACTTCAGGAATTAGGATTGTACATGTCAGGTGCTAAGCGTGATGACAGAAAGGAGGCTAAGTAATGGAGAAAACAAGTTTTATTAAACGACCAGCCGTACAGACATTACTTGCTTCAATTCTGTGTGCTATTTTAGGTATCGTTTTAGGTTATATTATTCTCTGCTTCATGAATGCAGAGCATGCTGGAGAAGGAATGGCAGCTATCCTTACCAACTTCTTCAAGTATCGTATCGCAAGCACTAATACTCTTATGAAGTATATGGGCTCATTTTTAGTAAAGTCAGTTCCAGTTATCCTTTGTGCAGAGGCTATCCTCTTTGCATATAAGGCTGGACTTTTCAACATCGGTGTTGCAGGTCAGTATACAGTTGGTATTATTGCCGCACTTTATACATCACTTGCACTTGGTTGGAGCTGGCCATTATGCTTACTTGCTACTATCGCAGCAGGTGCGCTTTGGGGCTTCATCGCAGGATGCTTCAAGGCATTCTTTAATGTAAACGAAGTTATTGCTGGTATCATGCTCAACTGGATTGGTCTTTACATTTGTAACATCATCATTGGTGGTGAGAAATGTATGAACCAGAGTAAGTCTGAGACATACGAAATCAGCGACTTAAATCCTTCAGGACTTCTTCCAGGATTCCTTCAGGATGTTTTTGGTGGCAACCAGTACATGACAATTGCTATTCCAATTACAGTTATTGTTGCTATCATCATTCTTGTAGTATTAAACAAGACTACTTTCGGTTATGAGCTTAAGGCTACAGGTCATAACAAAGAGGCTGCAAAGTACTCTGGTATGAATGCAAAGAGAAACATCATTCTCACTCTTGTTATTTCTGGTGGTATCGCAGGTATGGCTGCAGGCTTATATTACCTTACAGGCGTTGAGCACTTTAAGATTGCATCTTCAGTTCCAGGCATGGGCTTCAATGGAATCGCTGTTGCGTTCCTTGGTGGTCTTCATCCAATCGGAGCTATCATCGCCGGACTTTTTGTTGAGTACATCACACTTGGTGGTCAGTACCTCAACACAAATTATTACAATCCACAGGTTGCAGATCTTATGATTTCAATCATTATCTATCTCTGCGGATTTGTATTATTCTTCAGAACAATACTTAACAGACCAGGCAAGGTAAAGGTTAATGCCAATGCCGAGCCAGACAATACAGCTAATAAAGCTGAAGAAAAGGAGGTGTAAAGGATGGTATTATTAATTCAGTACACACTTATTTTCTCAGCAGTACTTATTCTTGTAGCTTTGGGAGGTATGTTCTCAGAGCGAAGTGGTATCATCAATCTTGGTCTTGAAGGTATCATGGTATTTGGTGCTATGGCAGGCGCAATGGTTATGGTTCTTCTCCCTAGTGATGCATCAAGATTTACAATCATTGCACTTACACTTTTAGCTGCCGCAGTTGCAGGTATGCTTTCGTCACTGCTTATTGCAGTTGCTTGTATCAACTTTAAGGCTGATCAGACACTTATCGGTACAGCTCTTAACATGCTTGCTACAGCATCAGCAACAGTTATTATTAAGGGCTTCAACACAGCTCGTTCAGGCGGTACAGATTTTTCTGCAAAGCTTGATTATGTAAGAGGACATAATGCGTTCATGTTCAACATCGGTTCACTTCAGCTTAGCTGGTTTATCGTTGTTGCAGCAGTTCTTCTTGTAGTAGCAATCATATTCTTCTACAAGACAAAGCTTGCACTTAGAATTCGTGCTTGCGGTGAGCATCCACAGGCAGCTGATTCAGTTGGTATCAATGTATACGCAATGAGATACATCGGTGTTCTTATGTCAGGTTTCCTTGGTGGACTTGGTGGAATTATCTATATTGCAGCAGCCAACTCTACATGGCATTTTGACTACGGTGTAGCAGGTGCAGGTTTCCTTGCTCTTGCTGTTATGATTTTTGGTCAGTGGAAGCCAGAGCGTATTGCTTGGTCAGCAGTGCTTTTCGCATTGTTCCGCTCACTTTCAAACGTATACATGGGAATCGGATTCCTTCATGCACTTCCTATTTCAGGAACTGTATACAATATGTTCCCATACATCGTTTCACTCATAGTACTTGCATTTACATCACAGAATTCTAGAGCACCTAAGGCTGAGGGTGTTCCATATGACAAGGGCGCTCGTTAATAGCTTATAGGAAGGCTGTTTATTATGAGAGTAATCAATGTAAACGAAATCAAACCTGGAATGATTCTTGCGGAGAGATTAGTCAGTCCTCGTGGTCAGCTGCTGGCTGAAGCGGGTACATCTATCACTGCGCAGCAGCTTCTACATGCTACCTACTATGGTATAGAGAAGGTGGCTGTTCAGGATGAGGAAGAGGCCATTGATAAATATGACGATGAGGCTCCAGATGAATTTATTGGAGAGACTCAGTCATGGCGTATTTTAAACAGTAGAGAATTTAAAGAATTCAAACAGGCTTATAACAAATGCACAGATAAGCTTGAAGCAATCATTACAGACTTTGTAGAAAACAAAGTCCCTATCGAAAGTGAAGAAATAGTAGAAGAAATCCACAGAGTGTTTGAAAAGCACTCCACTGGACTTGGCATCATGGCAATGATGCTTAATATTCAGGAACTTGATGCATCCACCTTCCAACATTGTGTGAATGTTGCGATTATATCCAGAGTGTGTGGTGGCTGGATTGGCATCACCGATGAAAAAGAGTTGGATGTACTTACCATGTGTGGCTTGTATCACGACATTGGTAAGTCACTGGTTCCTCACACCATACTTACTAAGCCAGACAAGCTTACCAAAGAAGAGTATGCGAGAATGGCTGAACATCCCCTTCTGGGTTACAATCTTTTGATGGATGCCAAGCTTGATAGAAGAATCAAGTTAGCAGCACTTCAGCATCACGAGAGAAATGACGGCAGCGGCTATCCTTACGGTCTTACCAAGGATTTCATTAGTCCATTCTCAAAGATAATCGGTATCACTGATGTATATGATGCCATGACAGCTGACAGAGTCTACAGAGCAGGCATATGTCCTTTCGAAGTAATTGCCCAGTTCCAACGAGAGGATAAGGCTAAATATGATCAGCATATTCTACAGGTATTCCTTGAGAATATTGCAGAATCTTATATAGGCACAGGAGTACTTCTCTCAGATGATAGCCGCGGTATTATCAGCATGATTAATAGCAAGGCTTTATCGTGCCCACTAGTAAAGATGGATGATGGAAGCTTCATAGATTTGCGTGAAAGAAGCGACTTGTTCATCAGGGCGTGTATTTAATAATTTGTTAATATTTTACCTTATAATGGCTTCCGTTTATCGGAAGCCATATTTTATTGTATTTGACGCATATACAACTAGTGTGTAATAACTGCAAATAATAGTATTTTTTACTAAAAAGTGAACTAAATGTTAATAAATTTAATGTAATCGTTACATTGATTGCATTTATTGTATATGGTACGATAGTGCAGATTTGTACAGTAGCTACAGTTATGCTGCTCAGGAATGGGGCGAGATAATAATGGACATCAAAACGAACAGATTTGCAGTGAAAAATACACTGGGAATGTTTGACTTACTTAAGGGACTTCTTATGGTATCTATGATAATTGGTCATACTCACGGATACTTTGAGAATATTAATTTCATACCAAAGTATATTTTTATCACTATTTTAGGAATAGCTGGTGAACCAGCCATGCCAATTCTTTTGATTATTGGTGGCTATGGCTTTAGAAAGACTGCACTTATAAAATCTATTAAACAGCAGCATAAAAGATTATTGGTTCCTTTTTCTATCACAGTATTGATAACGGTTGTTGCTAACTGGGTTCTTTATCCATTGGTATTTGGGTGTGGTATGGCATCTGGCACAAAGCAAGCCGCTAAAATATTTATTGCATCTGCAATGGGCTATGCCCAAGAGACGACATTTTTTGGAATAGTACTGGAATCCTGCGGACCGGTTTGGTTTTTCCTGGCAATGGCTATTGGTATGGTTATTTTTAACCTACTTGCCAATTATCTAGAAGGTGAAAAGCTTTTACTTGCCACCGGACTTCTGGCAATACTTGGCTGGCTTTCATCTATTAACATCTGTTTGCCTTGGACTATTTCACAGGCCTTGGTTTCCACTTTTTATATAGGTCTTGGTCATTACGCTAAGAAGAAAAAAATGTTCACATCTGGTGAACATATAAAAGGTATAACCATCGGATCAATTCTGATTATTGCAGTAGTGTTACTTTTAAAGCTTGTAAACGTAAAAGTTGATATGGCAAATAATATATACGCACTTGGACCTGTTTCCATTATTCTTACAGGCTTAAATGGATATATTGTTATTTACTGGTTTTTACGTCTAAATAGATTTGAAGGTAAGATTCTTAATGGACTTAGAAGCGTGGGACGTAACTCCTTATATGTTTTATGTGTCCATGCCATTGAGATTACAGCTATTGGACGCTATATCCAAATGCATCTTGTTGATACCTGGCAAGGACCTGTTTGGGTTAGAAATCTGATTATTGTAAGTGCGAATGCAGTAGCTTTATTTGCTGGTACCTACGGCTTTTTATGGGTGAAGAATAACTATACAGAATTAGCTGAAAAGGTTAGATATATTATGTTCAGACGGAGGAATAAGACTTGGACAACATTTATGAAAAAATTATAAGCACTATTGAAGATGTGGCAGATATTCCAAGGGATGAAATCGAAGAGAGTAGTTCTTTTATGGATGATCTTGATTTAGCGTCCTTAGAGATTATGTCAATCATTGCAAAGCTTGAAAAAGAGTTTTCTATTAAAATAGCAGAAAATGAGCTTTTAAAGTTAGAAACTGTTAGCGATATGGTAGAGCTTATTGCTTCAAAATAAAATGTGAAAGGGCTGTGACGTTTGTCACAGCCCTTTTCGTGGTATGAATCTCCATTAACCCTCGGCTTTTGCAGAGCTTTCTGCTGCCTCAGTGTTATTTTCAGTTTTTCCACCGTTCTTCCATGCTTCGAATTTCTTGAGAACAGCATCATAGGTCTTAGAAGAAATTTCTGGAAGATCTTTGCCCCAGGTGCCAGTTGCCTGTTCATAGCCTTTCTTGAAGGCTGCCAAAAGCTCATCAGCTTTTTCTGGATCATCTCCAGAAAGAGCTTTCGCAAATTCTAAGATTCTGTCAGAGGTCTTCTCAACGCCCCAATATCCATCCTCAGAAATATCTTCTTTAGCCTTTGCGATTGTATCAGGATCAGCGGTAAATTTTCCTTCTGCCAGGAATTTCCACATATCATCCTGAGAAGCGATAGCGAAGGTACTTCCCTGTCCGGCTATGGTCTTCTGAACTATCTGTAAAAGATTGTTCATCATCTTTTCCTGGTCAGCCTTTAGCTGTTGAACAAGAGCAGTTCTGTCGCCCTTTGAATATTTATCAGTCTTAGCAACAGCTTCCTCATCAGACTTCTCATATACAGCAGCTTCCTCTGAAAATTTTCCAGCCTTCTCTTCAGTTTTAGCAGTTTCCTGGGTATCTTTAGTTGAATCCTTAGCCTCTACAGGCTTGGTGTAAGTAGTCGAAACGTTAGAACTAACGCTATTAAGAATATTAGTATCCATAATAAAAACCTCCTTGTACCGTGGCCAAATATCAAACCATATGGAAATCCTTTTCCTATTCTTTCTATCGGCGGTTTAATGATAAAAATTTACAGCTAGATTGTATTTATTTTAATACAAAATCCTTGTAAATGTGTGGTACCTTTGTTAAAATTTAAGAGTATTGAATACAAAAAACATACAAGTGCAAAATACAAGAGAATACAATTTTGCATGGAGGCTATATTAGAAATGGATAGTATTGACGTAAAGGCATTAGCCAAGATTAACATTGGTCTTGATGTTACAGGCATCAGGGATGATGGATATCATGAGGTTCGCATGATTATGCAGACGGTGAATCTTTTTGATAAGCTCACTGTTAAGAAGGTAAAGGATGGGACAGTTTCCATGTCCACAAATCTTAAGTTCCTTCCTGTAAATGATGATAACCTATGCATAAAGGCAGCAAAGCTGTTGATAGATGAATTTGGAATCAAAGAAGGTGTGGATATCTCCTTGGAAAAGCATATACCAGTTGCAGCAGGTATGGCTGGAGGCTCTACAGACGGTGCAGCAGTATTATTTGCAGTAAACAAGCTCTTTGATTTGGGATTATCAAAAAAGGATTTAATGGATAGAGGTGTGAAGCTGGGAGCAGACGTACCGTATTGTGTTATGAGAGGCACTGCTCTTGCTGAGGGAATTGGAGAAGTCCTCAGTCCACTTCCTCCTATGATTAAGTGCCCAGTGCTTATTGCAAAGCCTGGTATTTCAGTATCCACCAAGCAGGTATATCAGGATTTGGATGCCAAATTTGACAAAGTTAAGCATCCTGATATTGATCAGCTAATAGAGGACATAAAGGCACAGGATCTAAAGACGCTGTGCTCTCACATGGGAAATGTTTTGGAGGAGGTTACAATACCTATGTATCCAATCATTTCAGATATAAAACAAAACATGATGGATCATGGTGCTGTTGGTGCCATGATGAGTGGAAGCGGACCTACTGTATTTGGATTCTTTGAGGACAATAAAACTGCAAAGGCGGCAAAGGAAGCCCTTACAGAATCGGGAATGGTTAAGCAGTTGTATCTCACAACATTGTTTAACAATAAGTAGGTAATGACTTGCTATTGAGGGAGGTTACTAAATTACAATGACTGAAAATCTTACATTACAGATGGATGATTATTTACCACTTAGAGATGTGGTATTCAACACACTTAGAGAGGCGATTTTAAAGGGGGAGCTTAAGCCAGGCGAGCGTCTAATGGAGATGCACCTTGCAACTAAGCTTGGAGTTAGTCGTACTCCTATCAGAGAGGCTATTAGAATGCTTGAGCAGGAAGGTCTTGCGGTTACAATCCCACGCAAGGGTGCTCAGGTAGCTAAGATGACAGAAAAGGATTTACAGGATGTGCTGGAGGTAAGAGATGCCCTTGATGCTCTTGCTGTAGGATGCGCCTGTGAACGTATGACTGATGCTCAGTTTGTGGAGCTTAAGGAGGCTATGAAGGCCTTTGAGGCAGCTACAAGAAAGGATGATGTTCGTAGCATTGTAGAAGCTGATGAAGCTTTCCATGATGTAATATATGCAGCAGCAGCCAATCCAAAGCTTGAGGCTATTATCAATTCAGCTCGTGAGCAGATGTACAGATATCGCTACGAATATGTTAAAAATCCATCAGTTTATGCACAGCTTATAGAGGAACACAAGCAGATTATCAACGGCTTCGACAGAAGAGATGTGGATTTCCTTAAGAATATTATTCACACACATTTATCAAATCAGATTAATGCAGTTCGCGAGGTTATAAGAGAGCAGAAATAATTTATGGAAAAAAATCATTGCAAAATACATCTACAGTCCAGACAGAAAATGGGCGCAGATGATGAGACAACTAACCAGGAATACATAGGAGAGATTGTGGAGCGAAATGACCGCCGATATCTTTCTTATCAGAGATGCAGCGAGGATGGAGACATCAGCTGTCTTATTTCCTTTGACAGACGCAGCCTTTCAATGACTCAGAAGGGTGCGCTTAATTCAAAGCTTGAACTGTTTCCTGGGAAAAAGACAGAAAACATTTACAGTACTCCAATGGGCGATTTGAATCTTCCTATTTTCACCAGAAACTATCAGATGATGGAGATGGGGAATAAGATTAAGCTTGTGTTGGATTACGACATTATTACAGGAGGGGACCCTATCAAAACCTCCATGGAAATTGAAATCGAATTTTAAAAAGCTCTGGTCTTTTCGGACCAGAGCTTTCGTTCTGTTTTATTAATTGCCAGTAGCCATGTTCTTAAGTCTAATCATCAAATCTCTTACTGGTGGAAGGAAGAGAACGATGATAGTAATAGCTGCCTCAGTGAAAATATATATTGCATTGTAAGCAAGTGAATAAGGTAATGGGCTCCAGCCTTCAGGAGCATATTCTCCAAAGAAGAGCCAGCCTGATAATACCGCAAATGCGTAACGTCCAAGAATGGCTACGATATAACCTTTGATAAGACCATTCTTTGATTTTGCAAAGAAACCTGATAATCCAAGAGCTCCAAATGCAAGTATGTAATCAACTATTACCTGAGCTGGGAATAAAATATATGGATCTATGATGAGATTTAAAAGTCCGTAAGCAACGCCTGTTACAATGCCAATAACTGGTCCAAAGAAGAATCCAGGAAGGCAGGCAACCAGCATTGAGAGTGGTGTAATAGAACCACCCATAGGAAGCTTAAGGAGCTTAATGTTTGAAAGAACAAATGCAATAGCTATTGATACAGCACAGAATGCAAGCTGTTTTGCTGTAAAGCTAATTTTGCTGTTTTCCTTTGAAGAAATGTGGTTAATCATAATAAAAAAATCTCCCTTCATACATAATTGCTAGGAGATCGTATAAATAGCTTCCTTACGCTGGTATTATCCAGTTCAAGTGATAAGGGTCGGTGTAACACCTCTCAGCAAATGCGCCCCTAGCAAATCGTTTATTTAATTTCAATAGAAAAATATCACATGTATTGCCACGAGTCAATAGAATTACCCCAATTATATGTGTTACAATCAAATTAAAGAAAACATAGATGGGAATTTATATGGTAAATACAGAAAAGATTATAGAAAAAGTAATATTGGTTGCAGTTAATGAGGGGGACGAGGCAGAGGCCTGGGACTCTCTTAAAGAGCTGGAGGATTTGTGTGAGACAGCTGGTGCGCAGGTTGTTGGTCAGATTATGCAGAATTTGGATCGCAGAAATCCTGGTACCTATGTTGGTACTGGTAAGGTGGATGAGATTGCAGACCTTATCTGGGAGACCGGGGCCACAGGAATAGTTTGCGATGACGAGCTTACTCCTGCGCAAATGAGAAATCTTGCAGATGCACTTGATACAAAGGTAATGGATAGAACTCTCATTATACTTGATATATTTGCTGCACGAGCTGGAACAGCAGAGGGTAAGATTCAGGTTGAGCTTGCACAGCTTCGCTACGAGATGACCAGACTTACAGGCTTTGGTAAGAACATGTCACGAGTAGGTGGTACTGCAGCAGGTGGCGGTGGAGCTATTGGTACTCGTGGTCCTGGTGAGAAAAAGCTGGAGATGGACAAGCGTCTCATTGCTGGACGAATCTCGCAGCTAAAAAAGGAACTTGCAGATGTGGTTTCACACCGTGAGATTACAAGAGCAAAGCGTCAGCGTAATGGTGTACCTGTGGCGGCTATTGTAGGCTACACAAACGCTGGAAAATCATCATTATTGAATAAGCTTACTGATGCAAATATCCTTGAGTGGGATGCATTGTTTGCCACCTTGGACCCTACTACAAGAGAGTTACTCCTTGATAATGACCAAAAGATTCTGCTAACAGACACAGTAGGATTTATTAGAAAGCTGCCTCATCATCTTGTAGATGCCTTCAAGAGTACCCTTGAGGAGGCAAAGTATGCTGATTTCATTATTCATGTGGTTGATGTAAGCAATCCCCAGATGGATCGTCAGATGGAAATCGTGTACGAGACACTTGATAAGCTTGGTGTAGCTGATAAACCTATTGTTACCATCTTTAATAAGGTGGATAAGGTGGCAGATGAGCATGATTACCATGATTTAAGAGCGGATTATACCGTTCATACTTCTATTAAAACTGGCAAAGGTTTGGACAGAGTTCGTGAGATATTAGCGGAGCTTCTTCGTGACGGAAAGGAATATGTAGAAAAGCTTATTCCTTATACAGAGGCTGGAATAATTGCAAAAATTCGTGAGAATGGCGAATTGATTTCAGAAGAATACCGAGAGGACGGCATATTTATTAAGGCTTATATGTAGGAAGTGCTGAAATTGATTAAACTCTTAGACATTCATCTTCTGATTTGGTATGATAATTTCGGACGAAAAGCGAAAGGGAATTATTTTACTTTTCATGAAGGAAAAGTGCGGTTACTAAGAATGTAAACCGGGTAGAAGGAGAATAAAATGACAATTGCACAAATGATATCACTGTTAGGTGGAGTAGGTCTTTTCCTCTTTGGAATGTCTATTATGTCTACTGGCCTTAAAAACAGTTGTGGTGATAATCTTCAGATTATTTTAGAGAAAGCTACTACTAATAAGTTTGTAGCTGTCGTTGTCGGACTTGTAATGACAGTCCTCGTACAGAGCTCTTCAGCTACTGATGTTATGGTTATCGGCTTTGTTAACTCAGGCATGATGACTTTAGCACAGGCTATTGGAGTTATCCTTGGTGCTAATATCGGTACCACAATCACAGCACAGATTACAGCCTTTAATATTGCTACATACACACCACTGTTTCTTTTCTCTGGTGCGGTAATGTACTTATTTATAAAGAAGGATTTGGTAAAGCACATCGGTACAGTTATCATGGGTTTTGGTATGCTCTTCCAGGGTATTACCATCATGAAAGCAGCCATTGCACCACTTTCACATTCTGAAATGTTCAAGAATTTCCTTAGTGGTCTTACCAATCCATTCGTAGCATTAGTATTTGGTATTGCGTTTACAGCTCTTTTACAGAGTTCATCTTCAGCAACAGTTATCTTCCAGGCCTTCGTTGTACAGGGCATTTTGGATTACAATGTTGCGGTATATCTTGTAATTGGTGCAGCCATCGGTTCTGTTACACCTAACTTACTTGCTTCACTTACAGCTAATAGAAACGGAAAGCGTTCAGCTATCCTGAATCTTTTATTTAATGTAATCAGAGCAGCAATCATCGTTATTATTATTAATGTGACACCATTGCTCAGCTGGATTCAGTCTACATCATCAGATCCAGCTCGTCAGATAGCTAACACACATACAATCTTTGCTATTTTGGCAGTTTGTATCATATTCCCATTTACAGATTACATCATCAAGCTTACATATATGTTCATTCCTGAGCTTCCAGAGGAGACTCGTGCAGCAGAGGACCGCAAGCTTGTATTCATGACTCAGATGGGCAATGTACCACCAAACATGGCTATTCATCAGGCACAGCTTGAGGCTGCCAGAATGGGTGCTATTGCAGCAGAGAACTATGAGAAGGCTATCGACTGCTTCTTCGATTACTCACCTGAAAAGGTAGAGGATGTTGAGGAGCGTGAGGAGACAGTTAATATCCTCAATCACGCTATTCAGGATGCTATGGTTAGACTTCAGACTCTCAACCTTACACCTGCAATGCTTCGTCGTATTTCTGCAATCACTATTGCCGTTACAGATATGGAGCGTATTTCCGATCATGCAGAAAACATCATCGAGTATGCTACCCGCATGAAGAACAAAAAGACAAAGCTTTCAAAGAAGGCTGCCAAGGAATTAAAGGAAATGGCAGAGAACTCTATGGAAGAGGTTGAGCTTGCTATCGACATCTTCACTTCTGAAAACTATGACAATCTTTCTAAGATTGAAAAGCTTGAGTCAAAGGTTGACAAGCAGGAAAAGCAGCTCATTAATCATCACGTAGAGCGTCTCATGGAGAACAAATGCGAGCCTATCGCAGGTGTAATCTTCTCCGATATGGTTACAGATATCGAGCGATGCGCTGATCATGCAATCAATATTGCATATGCGTTAAAGGATACGAATAAATAGGAAAAATCCACCCTTAGGGGGTGGATTTTTCTGTGTGATACTTCTGTGATACTTCGTGACGTATACTGTGTTCAGAAAATGAAACAGAGAACAAAGTAGACGTTGAGCGCAAGGGCGCAGGAGGTATTGAAATGATTTTAATTATCGCATATGTAGCATTTGCAATCGTAGGTATTGGCGTATTCCTTTATACAAGAGATACTGATGAAGAGTTCTACGAGGAGCCACCAGTAGAGAATGAAATCGGAGATGCTTATCTTTACAGATTCGTTGAATCTGATTATGAAAGAGTAGAAAAAGCATTAATGAAGTTTGCAGATGAATTAGCAATTGGAAGAAGACTTGCATAAGAGCAAAATTCCTTATAAATATCGAATTTAGAGAACAAAAATAAACAGAAAATACACAAGTGTCTACTATAATATTTAAATACTAAATTTTTTACTAACGGAGGACGGGGAACAATGAAAAACAGATTCATGGTATTAGCAGTGGTAGGAGTTATGGCTTTGTCCATGGTTGCATGTGGCAGTGCAGCAACTAACACAGAGACAGAGTCAGCACAGGTAGAGGACGAGGCAGTGCCAACAGCTTCTAATGAAGCAGCACAGGACTTAGAAGAAAACTCTATCGATTTTATTAAGCAGATTTCTAACGAGTGTGCACCAGAGATTGATTTCACTGACTGTGGTACATTTACAGATATGCTTAACAAAAAGAAGATTACTGCAGGCATGGGATATGCAAATATTACTGTTGGTGATGTAGATGTTTTCGCAGTTACAAGTGGAACTTACGACAATATGGACGGTAATATGGCAGGTATCGATGCCACACTCTTTACTTATGACGATGGAAATATTGTAGAGCTTGGAAAGATTTGTTCAGGTGGAACAGCTTACCCAATTGCTACAAAGGATGGATATATTTACACAGCTTCAAATCACTGGGTTTGCAAGTATGTAATCGGTGATGATAATTCTCTTCAGATTATGGAGAAGGCATCAGTTGTATATGACACAGATGGAAATGGAACATATTTCTATGAGTCAGAGGATGGTGGAGATTACAGCCAGATTGATTCTGCACAGGCAGAGGAAATTATGAACCAGCTCTACGATGAGATGGGCGCAGCTGACATCATCAACTTCGATACTGTTCAGTAATATATAGAAAATACGTTTGACTTATTAAAGTCTATCACTATAAAATAGTGGTAGACTTTTTTTTTGAAAGAGAGTATGTTATGAGTTTTGTCCATCTTCACACCCATACGGAGTATTCACTCTTAGATGGTTCCAATAAAATAAAGAGTTATGTCGCAAAATGCAAGGCTTCAGGAATGACTGCAGCTGCTATTACTGACCATGGAAATATGTACGGCGTCACAAAGTTCTATGATGAGTGCATGGCCCAAGGAGTAAAGCCAATCATTGGCTGTGAGGTATATGTTGCGCCAGGCTCGCGCTTTGATAGAGAAATGGTAAAAGGTGATGACAGATATTATCACCTTATTTTGCTTGCAGAAAATAAGGTTGGATATCACAACCTTATTAAGATTGTATCAGCAGGTTATGTGGATGGATTCTACTATAAGCCTCGTGTGGATTTCGAAATATTAGAGAAGTACCACGAAGGCCTTATTTGCTTGTCAGCCTGTCTGGCAGGAGAGGTTGCCAGAGCCTTAGCTCGTGAACAGTATGAAGAGGCAAAGGAAATTGTCCTTAAATATAGAGATTTATTTGGCGAGAATAATTATTTCCTTGAGATGCAGGATCATGGTATCGATTTACAGAAAAATGTAAATCAGGGTCTTATGCGTCTTTCAAGAGAGACAGGTATTCCACTTGTATGTACAAACGACTGCCATTATACAAATAAAGAGGATGCCTATAGTCATGATGTTCTTCTTTGTATTCAGACTGGAGCAAAGATGGATGACGAAGACAGAATGCGCTTCGAGACAGAGGAATTCTACGTGAAGACTGAGCAGGAAATGTTGAATCTTTTCCCTTACGCAAAGGAAGCAGTTTATCGTACTCAGGAGATCGCAGATAGATGTAATGTGGAGATCGAATATCATGTTGCAGGCTTGCCACCATTTGCTGTTCCTGAAGGTTATGATGCCTGGACATATCTCAACAAGCTCTGTTTCGATGGTTTGAAGGAGAGATACGGTGATGATGCACACCTTTACGAGGAGCGTCTTACCTATGAGCTTAACACCATCAGGGAGATGGGCTATATCGAGTACTTCCTTATTGTTTGGGATTTCATAAATTATGCCCGCACACATGATATTCCTGTTGGCCCAGGCCGTGGTTCCGCTGCTGGTTCCCTAATCAGTTACACTACAGGAATCACTGATATCGATCCAATGAAATATAATCTGGTATTCGAGCGCTTCCTTAATCCAGAGCGTGTTTCCATGCCCGATATTGATACTGACTTCGATCCTGAGGGACGTGAGGAGGTTATCGATTATGTTCGTAAAAAATACGGTGACGACTGCGTAACACAGATTGTTACCTTCGGTACCCTTAAGCCAAAGAGCGTCGTACAGGATGTTGGTCGTGTAATGGGACTTCCAATTCCTTACACCAACAGCATAAAAAAGCTTATTCCAGATGTGTTACCAGATGGCAAAAAGGTTACTATCGAAAATGCGATTAAGTATAGCCCAGACCTTAGGGCTATGTATGAGGCTGATGATGAAATCAGAAAGCTTCTTGATATTTGTAAGAGTCTTGAAGGCTTGCCACGTAACACTGGTGTACATGCAGCAGGTGTAGTTATTTCTGGAAAGCCTACAGATGAATATATGCCACTTGCCCTTGGAAAGGGTGATGTAATTATCACTCAGTACGAGAAGGAAGTTATTGAGGAAATCGGACTTTTGAAGATGGATTTCCTTGGTCTTCGAAACCTTACTGTTATTAATGACACTCTCAAGCAGGTGGAAAAGAATTACGGCATCAAGCTTGATTTACATGATATTGATTACAATGATAAAGGGGCAATGGAGCTCTTCGCAGCTGGAAAGACCGATGGTGTATTCCAGTTTGAGTCTGCGGGAATGAAGAGCTTGCTTAAGCAGCTCAATCCAACACAGATTGGCGATTTAATCTTGGCAAATGCGGTATATCGTCCAGGCCCAATGGATTTCATTCCAAACATTATCGATTGTAAAAATACAGGCAAGGAGTCTCCATTTATTCAGAGATTCCCACTTCTTAAGGATGTGCTTGCGGATACCTACGGCTTCCCTGTTTATCAGGAGCAGGTTATGCAGATTATGACTACCTGCGCAGGCTATACCATGGGTCGTGCTGACAATGTCAGACGAATGATGAGCAAGAAAAAGAGAGACAAGCTGGCAGAAGAGCGTCCAACCTTCGTACAGGGATGTTTTGATAAAAACGGAATCTCAGCAGAAGAGGCAGACTGGCTCTTTGATCAGCTTATGCCATTCGCTGAGTATGGATTTAATAAAAGTCATGCAGCAGCATATTCTTATGTAGCGGTTCAGACTGCATATTTGAAGAAATATTATCCGCTTGAATTCATGGCTGCCCTTATGACCTCAGTGCTTAATAGCAGTACAAAGATTGCTGAGTACATTGCAGTATGTCGTGAGTCAGGTATTGAATTGCTTCCACCAGATGTTAATTATGGAGAGGCAGATTTCGCCGTTGATAATGGAAAGATTAGATATGGTCTGTCTGCTATCAAATCAGTTGGAAGCAGCACTATCGCAGCTATTATAGAAGACAGAAAAGTAAATGGCCTTTATCGTGATTTGGAGGATTTCATCAAGCGAGTTGTTAAATATGATGCCAATAAACGTACCGTCGAAAATCTGATTAAGGCAGGAGCCCTTGATTCCTTAGAGGGCAACCGTCGTCAGAAGGTCTGCATCTATGAAGTCATCATGGACTCAGTTAATAAGGATCGAAAAAACACTATTGATGGTCAGATGTCACTTTTTGATTTTGCAGATGAAGAACAGAAAGAATCATTAAGGATTAGCCTGCCAGATTTGGATGAATTTCCTAGAGAGATTCTCCTAAGCTTTGAAAAGGAGCTGATGGGAATTTACGTTAGTGGTCATCCGTTGGATGAGTTTCTTCCTCTTCTTGCTAAAAATGTTACAGCTCATGCAAGTGAGTTTAATACAGCAGGTGATGAGGGCGAAGAGGTAGCCTTTGGAGATGATGAGAGCAGCTCTGCAAGTATCAAGGATGGAGCAGAGGTAATCATCGGTGGAATTATCATGGAAGCAGCCCTGAAGTATTCAGCCAAGGGTAATGCTTATGGAAATATTATTCTTGAGGATTTATCAGGCTCAGTTAAGGTACTTGCCTTTGCAAAGACCTACGACAGAGTTCGCTCATTACTTGTAGAAGGAAACAAAGTTTTCATTAAGGGACGAGTACAGAACGATGGCGAGCGCGAGGCTATCCTTATTTGCGAGGATGTTAAATCCTTTGATGACTGTAAACGCGAGGTCTGGATTCAGTTCGCAGACAAGGCAGAGTACGAAGCATCAGAAGCTACACTGGCAGATTCAATTCGTTCCATGGATGGCAACGACAGCATAGTTATCTACTTAAAGGCTGAAAAGGCAAAAAAGGTAATGCCACCAAGCTGGAGCTTATCCGCTACTGAGGATAACATCAAAGTGCTTAGTGGAAAATTTGGCGCAGACAACGTCAGGGTTGTGGATAGAAAACTGGAGTTTGTAGGAACTCAAAGAAAAAACTATAAATAGACACAGAAAAAGTATATTTGGATGATAAAATCGTGACGGTGATAATGGACCCGCTGACTAAGGTAAATAACAGAGCCCAGTTCCAACGATATATTGCCAAGAGGATGAAAACACCTTCATTGCCAGATATGGTGGAGATGAATTTTAGCAGAAGCAGACAAAAGATTGTATGAAATGAAGCGAAAACGTTAAAAAAATAACTATTGAAAACGTTTACAAAAGAGGCTAAAATAGATTGGGATTGTTTGAAAAGGGATACATTTAGGAGGAATAATCAAATGGCAGACAAGATTAAGACTATAGGTGTTCTTACCTCCGGTGGTGATGCACCTGGTATGAATGCGGCTATCCGTGCCGTTGTTCGTCAGGCTATTGCTCATGGTAAGACAGTTAAAGGAATCAGACGAGGTTACGCTGGTCTTCTTTCCGGCGAAATTATAGATATGAACGCACACAGTGTTTCTGAGACTATTCAGCGCGGTGGTACTATTCTTCAGACAGCTAGATGTCTTGAGATGCTTCAGCCTGAGTACCAGGAGAAGGCAGCTAATATGTGCCGCGAGCATGGTATTGATGGTCTCGTAGTTATCGGTGGTGACGGTTCATTTAAGGGTGCACAGAAGATTTCTCACTTCGGCATCAACACAATTGGACTTCCAGGTACAATCGATCTTGATATCGCTTGTACAGAATATACAATCGGTTTCGATACAGCTGTTAACACAGCTATGGAAGCTATCGACAAGGTTCGTGATACATCTACATCACACGAGCGTTGCTCTATCATCGAGGTTATGGGTCGTGGAGCAGGTTATATCGCTCTTTGGTGCGGTATCGCTAACGGCGCTGAGGATGTTCTTCTTCCAGAGAGATATGATTACGATGAGCAGAAGCTTGTAAATCACATCATCGAGGGACGTAAGAAGGGTAAGCAGCACCACATCATTATCAATGCTGAGGGTGTTGGTCATTCTACATCTATGGCTAAGCGTATCGAGGCAGCTACAGGTATCGAGACACGTGCTACTATCCTTGGTCACATGCAGCGTGGTGGTTCACCTACATGTAAGGACCGTGTTTATGCATCTACAATGGGTGCTATGGCAGTTGATCTTCTTTGCGAAGGCAAGACAAACCGTGTAGTTGGTTATCGCCACGGTGAGTTCGTTGATTTTGATATCGATGAGGCACTTGCAATGCACAAGGATGTTGATGAGTATCAGTACAAGATTTGCAATTCTTTGAACAATGATTACAAGTACGAGTAATAATCAAATCAAAAACATAATGACACTTAACAAAAAAGCCAGAGAGCGTAAAGCTCAAAGGCTTTTTGTGGTTGAGGGAATTAGGGCGGTGGCAGAAGTACCATCGTCTCTTTTGCATGCTATCTATTATGTGGAGGGCTTCGGCTCTTCTGCAGATGGCGCATCTTTTATATCAGAGATTTCCGCTAAGGCACCAGCTGTGCCAATGGAAGAGGTTGCTAAGAAAGTATTTGATTCCATGAGTGACACTGTCACACCTCAGGGAGTTCTCGCTTTAGTTAAGATGCAGGATTTCACTATGGAGGATGTGCTTGGCAAAGGTGCTGGAAAGCCTGCTCATATAGTGGTTTTAGAATCCTTACAGGATCCAGGCAACATGGGTACTATCATTCGTACTGCTGAGGGCGCAGGTGCTACTGGAATTATTATGAACAATACTACAGTAGATCTTTACTCCCCAAAGGTAGTTCGTTCTACAATGGGCAGTATTTTCAGAGTACCTCATTTAGTGGTTTCTGATTTAGGAGCTACTTTGACAGAGCTTAAGGAGCAGCATGGAGTTTCAGTTTATGCAGCTCACCTTAAGGGAGAGAAATTCTACGACGAATTCGACTACTCAGGTCCTACAGCTTTCATGATTGGAAACGAGGGTAATGGACTTACAGATGAGGCTGCATCCCTTGCTACCAGCTACTTAAAGATTCCAATGGAAGGACAGCTGGAATCCCTTAATGCATCAGTGGCAGCAAGCATATTGATGTATGAGGCATCACGACAAAGAAGAGGATAAGGTGTATATGAGAATATGGTTCAAATCGTGGAAGGATAATCATATGCTTCACGACCTTGTTGTTGAAGACAATTCAGAGGAGACTCGAACACATAAGATTTTTAACGCGGTTGATAAGGCAAGCTATGAGTTTGACACAAGCAAGCCTGTTTGGTTGGATTCTACTATCCGTGATTTTAAGCGTCATGGAAAAGCCAGATTTACCCAGGATAATTTTGTGGACGAGGTTCCATTTGATTACCTTGAGATACACGTACTTGATGAGGATTAATGTTTTATGAACAAAAGTAAATCAATTGATTTATTAAATGGCTCCATAGGTAAGGGAATGTTTCAGTTTTGCATTCCTTTATTTATGGGACAGCTTTTGCAGCAGCTATACAATATAGCTGACGCATGGGTTGTTGGTAATTTTGCTGAAAGTAATGCCTTTGCAGCTATAAGCTCGGGCGGCGCTTTGAGCTTTTTTATTGTAGGTTTTTTCGGTGGAATGGGTGCCGGCGGAGGCATTATCATAAGTAGATATTACGGTGCAGGGGATGATGAAAACATTCGAAAATCTATACACAGTAATGTTTTATTTGCTTTGATTTGTTGTGTGGTTGCCACATTGATTGGTGTTACCTTTGTGCCATTTATGCTTCGCATTATTGATACGCCAGCAGAGGTACTTCCCTACTCACTGACTTACTTTAATATTTATTTTGGTGGCATTTCCACCATCGTTTTATACAACGTATTTATGAACATAATGCGTTCGGTGGGAGATAGTTATCACCCACTTTTATATCTTTTATTCTCATCAGTTCTCAACGTAGTGCTTGATGTGATTTTGGTG
Source organism: Pseudobutyrivibrio sp. UC1225 (assembly GCF_900115215.1). NCBI lineage: Bacteria > Bacillati > Bacillota > Clostridia > Lachnospirales > Lachnospiraceae > Pseudobutyrivibrio > Pseudobutyrivibrio sp. UC1225. The sequence goes on from NZ_FOVQ01000014.1 coordinate 64,619, forward strand.
GCTGGCTTCCATACAGGAGTAGTTGGTGCAGCAGTAGCTACAGTTGTTTCTCAGGGAATATCAGCATTACTTTGCTTCATTCGTCTGATTCGTATAAACGATAATACTGGAGTAATAATCAGAGATATTTTCAAATGGCATCCTAGAATGATGAAGGAAATTCTTGTGCAGGGACTCCCTATGGGCTTACAGAATTCTGTTATTTCTATAGGTAATATTGTGGTTCAGAAGAACATCAATGCCTTCGGACCTCATGCTATGAACGGTATGGGAGCATACTCGAAGATTGAAGGATTCGTCTTCCTTCCAATCACAAGTATCTCCATGGCTATTCCTACATTTATAAGCCAGAACCTTGGTGCCAGAAAATACGACAGAGCAGTTAAGGGTGCTCGCATGAGCGTTATTGCTGGTGTGGTTCTTGCAGAGACTATCGGACTTATTTATTATCTGTTTGCAGATACAGCTCTTGGTTGGTTCATCAAGAATCCAGAGGATATTTCCTATGGTCACATGCAGGTGGCAGTGTGCGCCTTTTTCTATTGTTTACTTGCTTACTCACACTGCGCAGCAGGTATAATGCGAGGTGCTGGAAAAGCAATTGTACCAATGGCTACTATGCTCACCTTCTGGTGTGGTGTCCGTATCATATACGTGACCACAGCGATTCATTTTATACCAAAGTTTACCACCATCAGTTGGTGCTACCCACTTACCTGGGCTTGCTCGTCTATCGTATTTACAATATGGCTTCTCACCTCCGACTGGCCACACGCGTATGACACGCAGCATTTATGGAATTAAATATTTAAGAAAGAGTTAATAAATAGTTGCAGAGAAATGTGGTATAATGTATACGTAAAGAAATACGGGGAGGTGATTCAGTTTGGATTTGAGTATGTTTCCAGATGATGGTGTGAACTCTTGGAACACCGTCATGCTACTTTATGAATCAGCTATTAAAAAAGTTCGTACCAAGGTTGAAATTCTTAATGATGAATTCCAGCAGGTACATCAATATAATCCAATTGAGTACATTAAGACAAGAGTCAAGACACCGGAGAGTATTGTTAAGAAGCTCAAGAAAAATGGTTATGAGGTTTCAATACCTAGCATGATTGAGCATTGTAATGATATTGCAGGTGTGCGAATTGTTTGTTCCTTCACTTCGGATATTTACCAGATAGCCGAGATGATTGGACGTCAGACAGATGTTACAGTTGTTTCTATTAAGGATTATATTAAAAATCCTAAGGAGTCAGGTTATAAGAGCTACCACATGCTCGTTACCATTCCAATCTACCTGTCAGATAAGACGGTAGACACCAAGGTAGAGATTCAGATTCGTACCATAGGAATGGACTTCTGGGCCAGCCTTGAGCACAAGATTTATTACAAGTTCGAAGGTAATGCACCAGATTATATCAGCCGCGATCTTCGTGAATGTTCGGAAATCGTTTCAATGATGGATACTAAAATGCTTCAGCTTAACACAGCCATCATGCAGACGAAGAAAGAAGAGGAAGAGCGTGAACGCCACGCTAACGGGTGGCAGGAAAAGGTTGTAGAAGGAAATACCTTGTAGTATCATAAAAGCTGTCGGAAAAATTCCGACAGCTTTTTTTAAGGAGGACAGTAATGTTAGAAATTTTAAAAGCGATTTTATTTGGTATAGTTGAGGGAATTACAGAGTGGCTCCCAATTAGTAGTACAGGCCACATGATCCTTTTGGATGAGATTGTAAAGCTCAATGTTTCTGAGGACTTTTACAGTATGTTCCAGGTAGTTATTCAGCTTGGTGCCATCCTTGCAGTAGTAATTATTTTCTGGAATAAGATTTGGCCATTTGGTAAGAAGGGCAACAGAGCTCCTCTTAGCGAGAATGGTATCGGTGCATGGATTAAGGGAGATATCTTTGTTCTTTGGTTCCACATCTTAGTTTCATGTGTTCCTGCAGCCATTGTAGGTGTTCTTTGGGATGATTTATTCGAAGAACTATTCTACAATCCTACATGTGTTGCACTTGCACTTATTGTGTTTGGTGTGGCCTTCATCATTGTTGAGACAAAGAAGCACGGTCACAATGCAAAGATTAATTCAGTAGCAGATATCACATACACAACAGCATTTTTAATTGGTATGTTCCAGCTTATTGCAGCTATCTTCCCAGGTACATCACGTTCAGGTGCTACAATCGTAGGTGCTCTTATCATCGGTGTGGCACGTACAGTTGCAGCTGAGTACACCTTCTACCTTGCAATCCCTGTAATGCTTGGAGCCAGCCTTCTTAAGATTGTTAAGTTTGGTCTTAGCTTCACAGCAATGGAAGCAGTTATCCTTATCGTAGGTATGGTAGTTGCCTTCGTTGTATCTATGTTTGTAATTAAGTTCCTTATGGACTACATCAAGAAGCACGACTTCAAGGTATTCGGATGGTACAGAATTGTACTTGGTATCATCGTGCTTGTGTGCGGATTCGTTGGATTAATTTAAAAAAGTAGATTATTAATAGAGGATCAGCTGAAAAGCTGGTCCTTTTTTGATGTGCAACTATTACAAAATCTAATTATATTCGAATATTATGTTGTGTTGTGAATTAATACATAATATTATTTAAAGTGGCAAGTATTTTAAGGAGGTAAAAGCCACATGAAAAATTATGGAAGAATGGTATTAAGGGCATTGGTACTGGGTGGTACCATAGCTACTGGATTCATTGTAAACTCAACAAATTCTATGGCAGCTGAGATAGAAACACCTGATGCTGAATCCGCTATCGCTGAAGTACATGATGATAATCAGGAAGAGCAGAATAAGAGTGAATCAATTAGGTCAATGGAAGATGCAGTAGGAGTTATAGAAGGTGACGCAGTAGCTGAAGAAGGTTATCTCACTAAAGCTCAGGAATCCATTAACAACAATGATATGACAGCAGAAACAGCCGAGGAAGTGATGAATGGTGGTACTGCTGTAATGGAGCAGGCTAAGGAAAAGAAGAAAACGGTAGATTCAATTTATCATGATGTTACTGCTGAAACAGATGAGGCAAAGTCCGAGTTTAGTGATGCAGCTAAAGATTATGATTTGGCTGAAAATGTAAATAAGGTTGAATCAGCTGATAATGATCAGGAGAAAATTGATATCGTAAATGACACATTCGAGCAGGCTGAACAGAAGCATGAGGAATTCGCTGATGAGCATGGTGTTGAATCAGAGGAATATACAGATGTTGAAAACGAGATTACTGATTGGAGTGTGACTGTTGAAGAAGCAAAGGCTGAGTATGATAAGTTGGCAGAATATTATGCTGAGGTCAATGCCAAGTATCAGGAGGTTTCTGAAATATACAATAATTATGGAAGTATTACCATGGATTATCTTTCAGAAATTGAAGATTTACGACAAGATATCAGATATGCAAACAGAGATTTAATGGGACTTCATGATGATATAGTTTTCAAGGGAGAGGATTATGCTCAGGCTGTTAATTCTTTAAATGAAGTGTTTGAGGATTTGAAGGATGCTGAGAGACGTCTTGAGGAAGCTGCAGCACGTCTCAAAGAAATGACAGACACAGAATACGAGGATGAATACAGTATAGATCTTAGTGATTACGAAAGTGAGTTGGAAAACTACAATCAGACAGCACAATTAGTTAATGAACACAGCGAGAACGTAAGAATTGCTAAAGAAGAATATGAGAAGGCAAAAGAAATCTATTCTACAGAGAGTGAAATTGTAAAGGAAAAAGAGAAAAAACTTGATGCATTAGAAGCTGAGTATGATCAGTGGCTGGAGGAGAATCCTTACGAGGAGGTTGAGGCAAGATACGAGGAGACAGGAAGCCTCGTAGAGGAAGCTGATAAAAATCTCAAGGCAGCTGAGAGAAGCGTTAAGTTAAAGAATGGCTACCTTGATTATCTTAACAAAAAGAAAAATGATCTTGATTTAGACATCGAAGCAGAAGCACAGAGATACAATACACTATACAATGCTATTAGCAGATATATCGTGGCTCTTAACACTCATAGGGATGCTGAGGAGTTAAAGAATCAGGCTGAGGTTGGCTTTGCAAAGACTAACGAGTATTATCAGGAATTGCAGAGAATTGTAGACGAGTACAATGCAAATTCTTCTGACACAGACATAAAGGCGCTTTATGAAGCTGCCAAGGAAGCTGCTGAAGGTGTGAAGGAAGACCTTGCAGAAGAAGAGGCTTATTATGATCATTACAAGAAAAATGATGGATATAGCTGTGAAGGAATAACAATTGGTGAGGCAGATAACATTCAGTTTTGGTCTCCTAAAGAGGATGCAAAGAAAAATAATACAGCTGTTCGTGAGTGTTATGAGAAAATAAAAGCTGAAGTTGATAAAAATGACACTGAAGTAAAATATAACACACTTATAGATATAGTTGCCGATAATGTACTTGGCTTGCAGGAAATTAATGATGCTACAGAGCAGTATATGCACAATGTGGAGGAATTTGACGGGGATTTTAAAGAGTTCGAAGAAATTCTTATCGACAGTAAGGCTTATATAGAAGCAGTTGATATGCGTGACAGAGAAGATCTTGTGGTAGTGCCATACTCAGATAAATCTATTGAAGAAATGGTGAAAATCAGAAGAACTGCACTGATAAAACAACTTAATCTTATGAAGAAATATGGTATTGCTCTTTCAAACTATAGTACGTATATTAGCGATCCTAATGTGGATAAGGAGTTGAGAGATTCATATATAAATGAATTATATGGTCTGCAAAAAGAGATAGTACATCTTCAGAATATTGTTGATGATTATGTAAATAAAATGTTTGAGTATTGCGATTATTATCGTTATACATATGGACAATCGCCATATGAACAATATGAGTTTGAGGAACACATAGGCGCATATACCATATATATATTTAGAGAACAGGCTAATGAATTTAAACATACTGTAAACGAATATAATAGTCTATTAGCAGCCAATCGTGAGAAGGTTTACAATTCATACCTTGAACAAGCAGATAACCAGGAAATAGTCGAGAAAATTACAGAATACAAAGAGCAGTTGGATCTTAGAGATCAAGCTAAGGAATTAATTACTAGCGCTGACAAAGATTTATCTAAAATTGATTGGATTGATCATGCAATGGGGAAGGCGGTAAAAAATTATTACTCTGATGTTAATAACATAGATACAACTTTTGAATTAATAGATTATGAAGACGGTAAAGAGTATACAATTAAGGGTTCATTTGTTGGAAGAGTTAAGGGAAATATAAGAAAGATAAGAACATCAAGTACAGTTAGTCAGCTTATGAATAACTTAATCGCTGCATCAGGTGATTTGAATTACGAAGTCATTGATGAAAACGGAGTTGTAGTTAATACAGTTTGCAAGACAATTGATGAATACTACAGATAAAACACAATGATGCGATAATAATAGAAGTCAACGTTTGTTGGCTTCTATTTTTTTGAGAAATATCAGACTAAACTATTGTAAACGTGGTCTAATCTATATTATTATTACAAATGTTTATAAATTAAAGGGAGGTAATGGTAATATGGACAAAGTTGTCAAAAGTTTATTTAGGACATTATTGGTATGCGGTATACTCACAGTTGGTTTTTCTGTGACTTCTATCAGTTCACAGGCAGCGGGGAACCAGAGTGAAGCACAGGTTAATGCGGACATCAATGGGGGCGTTGAGAATTCAGAGGAGTATCAGCAGATTCTTGCTGACATAGCTAAGCTTGAGGAAGAAATCGCTGGCTATGAAAAAGCTCTTGAACAGGTAAAGAGTGATTATGAGTTCTTTTTAATGAGAGTTGGGCTTGAAGAGGATTTCGTGGAAATATATGAGGGTTACGAAAAGGCTAAGAGTGAGTTAATGGATAAGTTTGGAAAACTCCACGAAAGAGAATTTGAATTAGAAGAAAAATATGAGGACCTCAAAATAAAATATAGAGAGTTATTCGCTTCAGAAAACGCTGATGAAGCTGAGTTACAGGCACTGCAGGATGAGATGGATATCATTGATGCTGAGCGTAAAGAAATTTCTAAGCAGCTTGATGAAGTGTATGAAGAGTATGAAAGAATTTCAGATATTGAAGACTATGTTACAAGAGGCCTGAATATCGATGAGTACTATAGATATATACAGACTTACAGAGATCAGATAGAAGGATATCAGAACAGTATCGATTGGGCAAAATCTGAACTGGATTCATTATATACCAGAAAAGCAGAATTGAAGCAGCAGGGTGGTTCTGGTGATGAGCCAATAGAGGTTCCATCAGATACTCCAACCGAGACACCAACAGAAAGTATTATATATACAGATGAGACTTTCGAGTTTGAGTATTATATGGAGGAGTCATTACTAATAAAGATTCATTATGTTGGTCAGGTCAGAAACCAGCCAAATGTTGCAAGATTATTAAATTCTATTGATGCAGAAGATTCATATGATAATATTATGAGTATTGTTGAAAAAATAGCTGCAGATTTAAATGGTCTTGTAACAGTTGAGGTTTCAAATGCTTCTGGAATTGTATTTTCAGACGAGATAGAACTTAGCTTCACAAATTAAATACACTTTTTTCACAATTTAATGTTATATTCAACTTCACGGGGGAATAGTCGTTTTAATGTCAACATTTCAATAATGTGTAAAAGAAAGGAGGACATTTATATGAAATGTCTAGGACGACAGTTGCTTAAAGGTATGGTTCTTGGAGGAATTCTATTTATTGGAGTTACCCTACAGTCAGCGAAAGTAGAGGCTGCTGGATTACGAGATGCAAGCACTCAGGTGGTTGCTGAAGCTGGTGCAATCCAGAATGAAGTTGTAACACCAAATCAGCAGGCAGAAGTGGCGCCTCCAATCTGGTATAGCCCCAAATTTCAATGGGAAACTAAATACCATGGACTGACCGTTCGCTTTAATGTAGATCTCAAAACATTATTGAGAAGTGGAGTGTGCGAGATTGATATCTGCAATATGATTTGTAATATAGATATCTGTAAGCTAATCTGTAATTGTGATGAATTACAGAAATGGCAGAAAATGTTCTGTGATTATGTAATATATGCTAGTGGAAGAATTGATGTAACCGTTTTATGTGGAGACGATGTACTGTTCACATGTGGAAAAAATATTAATTATGGTGTTAGATAACCTATTTTTTTAAAGAAAAACTATGGTGGCATCAAAAGCTTTTGCTTCCGAAATATCATGAGTTGTCATGATAACAGTTTTTTCTTTAGTAAGTTCTTTTATTAAATCGATGACCTGCTGTTTGGTGGCTTCATCAAGACCCTTCAGAGGTTCATCCATAATAAGCAAATCAAAGTCAGCCAGGAGTGCTCGCAGAATTGCGACACGGCGTTTCATACCGCCACTGTACTCTTGGACTGGCTTTTTTGCATCTTCGCCAAGTCCTATTTTCTCAAGCCAATTCATAATATCCGAGTCTGAAATTCTAGAGGAATCCTCTATAACCATCTTAATATTAAGAAGGGCAGTAAGATTATTACAGAGACGATTCTCTTGGAAAACAACACTGATTTTTTTATCTTCCAAACCAGTGATGACACCTGAATCAGCGGTCTCCAATTCCATAAGTATAGATAGAAGAGTGGTCTTTCCTGCGCCTGATTTTCCCATTAAGCATGTGAAGGATTTCTCAGGAAAAGTCACAGAAAGATTATCTAAAACCAGCTGATTATCATATGCTTTTGAAAGATTTTCTATTACAATATCCATTTTATTTACCTTCTAATTTGTTCATTACGTAATTGATAAATGCAGAAAAAGCACGATTGAAAACGATGCTTAGAACAATGATTACTATTGTCCATGCAAAGAGCTCTGGAGTGTTCAGATAAATCTTAGCTTCATATAGTCTTTCTCCGATAGAACCCTGCGGCAAGCCGATAATCTCAGCAGCAATACCAGCCTTAAAGCTCATGGCATTTGATAGTGTAGCTGCAGCCTGATAGAAAGGAATGACTTCTGGAATATAAATAAAACGAAGTCTTCTTCTAAAAGGAATCTTAAATACCTGCGCCATCTCCAACATTTTTCCATCCATGGATAACAGTCCCTGTAAAATATTGGTGTAGATTACAGGAAAGGCCATCAAAAAGGAGATAAAAACTGAAAGATTTTTTGAGGGAATCCAGATGAGCACCAGAATAATAAAGGATGCTACAGGAGTGGATTTGATAACTGCCACCGGAACAGAGATAAATTCCCTGAATCGTATAGACGTATATGAAAGGGCAGCAAAAACAGCACCAAGGATATTGGCGATAATTAGTCCTATGAAAATTCGTATAAACGTAAATAATACGGATTGCCAAAAAGAAATAACCCCTAGCAGCCCACAAAGGTTTTTTACAACCTTTATGGGAGATGCTAAGAGAATATCAGAATCTAAATACATAGACAGTAGCTGCCATATTATAAGCCAAAATATGACAGCCCAAAGTCTTATAGTTTTTTTATTTTTCGATGTAGTAGAATTCATCTGCTGGTACCTGTCCACCTACAGCTTCAGGGTTCTGATTGAAAAGTTCATCTAAGTAGCCACCAAGCTTTTCCTTCATATCATCGCCTGAGATAAAGGTGATGTTGCAGTATGGAATAGCCTTCTGTGCTACTGCTGCCTTTATAATATCATAGTTTTCAATTAATGCAGAAGCATCTTCGATATTATCATTTGTATATTTAGTAGAAGCTTCATACTGCTCCATGAAAAGCTTTACAGCTTCAGGATGCTCATCAACAAAAGCTTTTCTTGCAACAACAACACCAGTTACCAGTGTAGTATTTGAATCATTTGCATTGGCAATATTTTCCCACTCTGTTGTCATGTCAATAGCAAGACGCATGTTTTCGTTTTGCATAAGTGCGGTGGTAGCAAATGGCTGTGGAAGCATTGCAACACCATTGTCATCATTTAAAAGTGCGCTTACACATTCAGCATGCTCAGCCTTGTATTCGATAGTAACATCCTTTTGTGGGTTGATTCCGTAAGAGGAAAGCATGTAATTAAGAGCGTATTCTGGAGTAGCCCCCTTACCACTTGCGTAGATTGTTTTACCTTTCAGATCATCTACGCTTTTGACTGTCTCACCATTTTCTACAATGTACAAAACTCCAAGTGTATTGATGGCAAGAACCTGTACTTGTCCTTCAGTCTTGTTGTATAAAACAGAAGCAAGGTTTGCAGGAACAGCAGCGATATCTACGTTGCCCTGAATAATCTGTGGAGTGATTTCATCAGGTGCAGCTGAAATAGTAAAGGTATAGTGATTAGTAGCTGTATCGCTTTTGTCAGAATCATCCATAAGCTTTACCATACCCATAGCAGTAGGTCCCTTTAAAGCTGCGACCTTGATATCTACCGCCTCAGCTGGTGTTTCAGGAATAGCTTCATCAGCAGTCTCTGTGGTCTCCTCTGTAACCTCAGTTTCTGTAGCAGTAGAAGTCTCATCAGAAGCTTTGCTTCCGCATCCTACAAGACAAGTAGCCATTAAAGCTGTTGCCATTAATAGTGACAGAATCTTTTTATTCATTTTTTCCTTCTTTCTACTTACGTAAATACGAATTATTTAACGTAATTTACAATAAGCTTAAATGTATTTTCAACGCCCTTTTTATGTGAGCGCTCGTAACCGTGACTAGCGTAAACACCGGCACCGATAAGACCATGCTTAACATCATAGCCAGCCTTAAGAGCTGCATCAGCGTCAGAACCATAATGTGGGTATACATCGATAGCAAAATCAATCTTATTATCCTTTGCAACCTTAACAAGGTTTGAAACTACATCATAATTGTAAGGGCCGGCAGAATCCTTTGCGCAGATGCTAACCTGAGTCTCCTTGCAGTCCAGACCTTCGCCGATACATCCCATATCTACAGAAAGAATCTCAGTAACTCCTTCTGGAACAGTACCGCAGGCACCGTGACCTACCTCTTCATATACTGTGATGTGGTGGTAAACCTTACGCTCAGTAGTAATCTTGTTGTCAGCAAGATATTTTGCCTGTCCAAGAAGGATTCCAACAGAAAGCTTGTCATCCAGGAAACGGCTCTTGATGTATCCAGACTCTGTAACACGGGTGCGTGGCTCGAAGGCAACGATGTCACCAATCATAATACCAAGCTTCTTTGTATCCTCAGCGCTGGATACTTCCTCATCAATAACAACTTCCATACCCTTGAATTCACGGGCCTTTGTAGAGTAATCATCATTTACATGAACTGAGGCATCATTAAGCTGGAAGGTACCTTCGTAAACCTTTCCCTCACGTGTGTAGATGCGGCAATTTTCAGCCTCGCCATTGTTAGGAGAAAATCCTCCAAGAGGGGTGAGCACAAGATTACCATTGCTCTTAATCTGGCAAACCATACCACCTAAAGTATCCATATGAGCTTCGATGAGAATGGCATCATCCTTATTCTTACCGCCTAAATCAACAAGGATACCGCCCTTGTTTGTCATAACTGGCTTGTAGCCAAGCTTCTCATATTCCTTCATAAGATACTTTGCAGCAGTAGCAGTGAAGCCTGTAGGGCTGTCAATGCCTAAAATATCTACTGTCTGCTGAACCATGTAATCAACGTATTTTTTAGTCTGCATTTCTAATATATCCTCCATTTATGTCTAAATTATTATTCTATACCAACCTCGGCTTTTGCCATTCTGTCAGCGGCTTCATTTCCGGGGATACCTGTATGAGCTTTAACGTGAACAAAATTTACCTTTAAGCTATCCTTAAGCTGGTCATATTCTTCAACATAGAACATTGAAATCTTTTTATTAGTTTTCCAGTATCTGAGGGGCCATTTCTCAATACCTTCATAGTCGTAGAAGAGAGTCATTTCAGAAAGTCCAAGCTCCACAGCCTTGCGCATTGCTGCAACAGCACCGTGAACCTCGCCTGCAACATTTCGTGAAACTGCCTCCTCAGGATCGTTGCCATTACCGCGGATCTCAATATCTTCTTCAACATCGCTGTAATGAAGAAAGCCGCCATAGCCATATACTCCGGTAGCTACATTAAATGATCCATCCGTAAACGCGTATATATCTGGAAGGCTGGTTACGCCATCTGCTTCGCTTTTTGCAACAGTAGAAGCAGTTCCTGTCATAAAAGCTTCAGCCTCTTCAAGTGTCTCAAAGCCTTTGAAAACAGCACCAGGAAAACCAGAAGTATTAGATTGGCACTCAGGCCAGGTCTTATAAATGCCAGGTACTTTTCCAACCTTTACAGCATAATAGTTTTTCTTTGCCATATTATTCTCCTATGATTTTTCTACCTAATATAGTAAAGATAATGTCCTGATTTTTCAAATATTAATCACAGACTACTGTTATTATAGAATATCATAGTGTTGGTTCATGTATGGGGGATTAAAAGCTGAGTAAAATCAATAAAAATACATATATAAGCTAATTAAATATATTTCTTATACAGTCCTTATATGGTACAATACGAAAGATTTTGTACAAATTAAGACATGGAGATAAGAAATAATGAAAAAAACTCACCTTATATTTTCACTAGTTTTATTTGCTCTATTGGTAGAGTTCTTTATTGTGCTTCATCCAATTGCCATTTTTGACACAGATGATTGGAATTTTATTTATATGCCACGAATACCAGTGCCAATCATCGGTAAATGGAATCCTATAAAGGTTTTTCCAGAATTCTTTATGCCATTGGTTTCCTATATAGGAGCGTATACAGTGTATCCGCTTACTGGGAAATATTGCTTGTCTTTATCAATAGCCAATGGTTTATTTATTTGTTTTATCATAACAGTCTATTTCACAGAGTTTTATTTGTTAATACAGAAAAAATATAAGCTTTCAACTGTTAAGAGTTTATTGATTAGCGTGGTTTTTATAGGTATGCATTTTTGCGCAGTGGCCCACGGTAGGAAAAATAATGTATTCCTGTTCTATGCATATGATATGACCTGCGTGTATCACTACATTTTATCAACCCTGCTAAATGCGTCGCTGGTTATGCATTTAATGAGAATAGGTGGTTTGGGAGCCTGGAAAACACTTGCTAAAAAGAATAAGATTCACCTTGCTTTGTGGATTTATTTTGCTATCTTTTCAAGCTTGTATTCCAGCGTGGTATTAGGAGCTTATTTAGGCGTAGAATTATTACACGCCTTATATAAAGAAGTTAAAGGTAAGAGCTTTAATGTGAAGAGCTACTGGACAAAGAATAGACCACCGTTAATCGTTATTCTTGTATGGTTTTGTTCATTTATAATAGAAAAAACAGGTGGGCGCGCAGCTTGCTTCGCTACAGGTATTCCTCATAATATTCTCTCTAGTGGGAAGAGAATGGTTTTTTGGTTCGGTCACTTCAATATTATATTTGTAGTAATTGGTGCGGCTGTTATTATATTGAGAATATTTTTCCTGAAAAGAGAATATCTTGTTGAGGATGCGAAAATAGCATTGGCATTATGCCTGACCACTATTTACATTATCCTTCTCAGCGCAGTTGTTAATTACACCTACGTGGAGCGAACAGACGCAATTTTACCTGTAGCATTTTGGGCATTGTTTATGCTTATGATGTTTGTGGGGAAGATGTCTGAAAAGATCAAATACGGAAATACGATATTATCCTTGATGGCAGCGGTTTCTGTAATAGGAACGGTTTATTACAGTAATACCTATGAAGAGATTAATTATGAAAAACTTCCATATGAGAATTGCGAGGCCTTCGTTGACGATGTAATAAATCAATTTAAGGAGGCTGAAAGTCAAGGAGAGACAGAAATAGAGCTTGTCCTGCCAGAGTTTAATACTGATGACAACTGGCCTATAGCTGATTATGCTAGTGGAAGTTTTTCAGAGTCCTTGTATTTTCATGGAGTAACGGATCAAAAGATTGATGTTGAAAAGATGGTATTTACTAAAAGGAAGAACAAGGAATTTGGAATAAATTAGAATTTGAGAAAAAGATTGTATACAATCGATATAAGGGTTTACATCACCACTTTATTATGGTAAAGTGTAGAGCAAATAAAAATCCCAAGGCACCATCGCCTTGGGATTAAAAAGAGCTGGTGACGGGAATTGAACCCGTGACCCCTTCCTTACCAAGGAAGTGCTCTACCTCTGAGCCACACCAGCTTGCTTATTCAGCAAGAAAAAGGATATCAAAAGTAGGTGGTGAAGTCAATACTGTTACACTATTTTTGTTGTATTATTCAGGGGTTTAAGGGGAAAAGAGTATGAAGATTTCGTTAGTGTCTCCAGGAGCGCAGGTAGTCTATGAAGAGTTTATGCAGGCTATTAATCAGAGTTCATCTCAGGGACGAACCAGTGCTTCGAACATTAGCAAGGCTTTTGCAAAGGCATTGAACACAACTACTGTTGCAGACAAGATTTCCAGCGCTACATCTTATAAGGACATTTTTATTGAGGCAAGCAGGAAGTATGGTGTTAGCTATGATTTGCTCACAGCTATGGCACAGCAGGAGTCGGGATTTGATGCAGACGCTGTCAGTCGCAGTGGCGCAATGGGTATAATGCAGATTATGCCAGAGACAGCAAAAGAATTAGGCTTGCAGCATCCTTTTGATGCTTATGAGAATATTATGGCGGGAGCCAAGTATATAGCTCAGAAGCTTGAGGAATTTGAAGGTAATGTGGAGAAGGCCCTCGCTGCCTACAATGCTGGAAGTAGTGTTGTAAAGCAATACGGAGGAGTTCCGCCTTACGGGGAGACACAAAGCTACGTGAAGAATATCAAGGCGATAATGAAGCGAGGTGCAGATGTGCCTTACACTAACTACATTTCACGTACAGCCACACGAAATCAATTGGAGGAAGATTTAAAAAAGCTTTTACGCGAACTACCAGATACAGAAGAATACGCAGTACTTAAGCAAACTTTAGCGGAGATTAACTATTTATGAAAACCCCATTTGTCACAAAAGAAAAGATTCAGGAGATTACAAAGGAGATTCCTACACCATTTAATATTTACGATGAGAAGGGAATCCGTGAAAACGCCCGAAAGGTAAATCAGGCTTTCAGCTGGAATAAGGGCTTTAAGGAATATTTTGCAGTTAAGGCAAATCCAAATCCATTTATTTTAAAAATCTTACAGGAGGAAGGCTGCGGTGTAGACTGCGCTTCCTATGTTGAACTCGCTCTTTCCAACGAGCTTGGATTCAAGGGCGACGATATAATGTTTTCTTCTAATGATACTCCAGCCAGCGAATTTAAGTATGCTGACGAGCTTGGAGTAATCGTTAATCTTGACGATTTCACACATATTGATTTTTATGAAAAGGTAGTGGGACATTTTCCAAAGAAGATGTGCTGCCGTTTTAATCCAGGTGGAGTTTATGAGCTTTCAAATGGTATCATGGATAACCCTGGTGACAGCAAGTATGGTATGACAAAAGAGCAGATTTTTGAGGCATATCAGATTCTTCGTGATAAAGGCGTAGAGGAATTCGGAATCCATGCCTTCCTTGTTTCAAACACTGTAACTAACGAATATTATCCAGCACTCGCAAAGACATTATTTGAGCTTATTGTTGAGCTTAAAGAAAAGACAGGAATTTCTATTTCCTTCGTAAATCTTTCAGGTGGTGTTGGAATTGCCTACAGACCAGACCAGACACCAAACGATATCCTTGTCATCGGAGAGGGAGTTCACAAAGCCTTTGATGAAATTCTTGTTCCAGCAGGACTTGGTGATGTGGCTATTCTTACAGAGATGGGGCGTTTCATGATGGGACCTTACGGCGGACTTGTTACTACAGCAATCCACGAGAAGCACATCTACAAGGAGTACATCGGTGTTGATGCCTGCGCAGTAGATTTGATGCGTCCAGCAGTTTATGGTTCATATCATCATGTTACAGTCCTTGGAAAGGAAAATGCTCCAGAAGATCATGTATATGATGTAACAGGCTCGCTATGCGAAAACTGCGATAAATTTGCAGTGGACAGACAGCTTCCAAAGATTGATAAGGGAGATATTCTTTTCATCCACGACACTGGTGCTCACGGTTATTCGATGGGCTACAATTATAATGGAAAGCTCAAGAGCGCAGAGGTACTTTTGAAGGAAGATGGAGGCTTTAAACTCATCCGTAGACCAGAGACTATCAAGGATTATTTGGCTACCTTTGATGGGCTTGGAGTAGTTGATAATTTACTTTAAAATGAAAAAAAGACTTAGCAAATTTGCTAAGTCTCAGAGTGTAGACAAAGAGGATGCTGCAAAACTAAAATTTTGCAGCATCCTTTCCTTTTTTCTAAGATTATATTTTGATTTTTGTGTAAAAAGGCCTTCCTTTAGGCCATTTTCAGATCCCATTCTTGCTGTATTTTTGCCAGTTTCTTTAAATTCATACACGCAAAGGTAAGCGCGACTTTCATTATCATGCGCGCCTTACCATACATCTGTGTATATCTAAAACCATGATTCTCTTTAGCTGTTCCAAAGATTCTTTCAATGGTTTCTTTTCTGTGAGAGTATAAATCTTTCATACCTAAGGTATGTCTTATGTCTTCACATGTTTCCATGTATTCTTCCC
>NZ_FOVQ01000018.1:0-43300 GCF_900115215.1 Pseudobutyrivibrio sp. UC1225
ATGATGATTCTTGTAACACTCGGACAGCATTCCTGTAACTCCCGGACAGCGTTCCTATAACACTCGGACAAGGTTCCTGAAACATCCGGACAAATGACATCGCAATTCTACTCACTTAGAATGTATGTAAATACATTCTAAGGAGGGTAATGAAATGAGGTGTCTACCAATGATGACTATTACTGAAATCCTTCGCTTGAAGGAAGAAATTCATCTAACTTGTCGTGAGATTGGAGAAGCAGCTGGCTGTTCAAAATCAACTGTTTCTGAAATTTTGTCACGCTGCAAAAAATGTGGGCTCACATACCAAGATGCTTTACAATTATCTCCTGCTAGAATTAATGAGCTCATTTATCCTGACGCTTTTGGGCGTAAGCAAACCAAAGAAGAACCTGACTGGGAGGTTTATCACAAGGAGTTACTTGATAATCCAAGAAGAAACCTCCAATACATTTGGCAGGAAGAATACCGTCCTGAGTATCCTGATGGATACAGTTACAGCAGATTCTGTGCCAAGTACAATGAGTGGAAAGACAACACTGGTAAAAATGTTGTCATGCCTCAGGAAAGAGAGCCAGGCAAGGAACTATTTATCGACTGGATTGGCGATACGCTTCCTTGTGTCGTGGATAACATCACAGGTGAAAAACATGAAGCTCATTTCTTTGTTACAACACTTGGTGACAGTTCGTATCCATTTGTTGAAGCTTTTCCTGATGAAACACAGCTTAACTGGAATCAGGCTCACATAGATGCCTTTGAGTGGTATGGTGGTTTGCCACGCATACTTGTTCCAGATAATTGCAAGACAGCTGTTGTGCATACAAACCTTTATGATCCAAAGATTAATGAGGCATACAATGCATTGGCTCGTCATTATCAGGTCGCTATTATCCCAGCAAGAGTGCGTAAGCCTCGTGATAAAGCCTCTGTTGAATCCGGTGTTGGCTGGCTTGAAACCTGGCTTCTAGAATGGCTTAAGGGACGAATCTATTACAGCTTTGAAGCTCTTAATCACGACATAAGAGAACGTGTCCTAGAGCTTGTTGAAGTAAAATTTAAGCATCGTCCTGGAACAAGAAAAAGTAACTTTATTGCTATAGATAAGCCAGCACTCAGGCCATTACCACAGGACCGTTTTGAAGCCTTTACAACTAGGAAAGTAAGCAAGGTGCCAAACAATTATCATGTAAAATTTGCTGATTTTTATTATTCTGTTCCGTATAGCTACTATAAGCGTAGTGTTGTAATTCATGCCTATGCTAAGAAGATTGAAATCTTCGATAGCGTTGGAAACAGAATCGCTATACACCAAAGAAGGTACGCAGGTCAGCGCTATGTAACCACTACAGAGCATATGCCTGATAATCATAAAGCCATTGCTGAATTCAATGGATTAAATGGTACTTACTACAAGCAAAAGGCTTTTAGGATTGGTCCAAACACCTTTAACTTTGTTGATAAGCTTTTAGCCTCTTATGAGTTTGAAGAGCAGGCTTATAAATCCTGCATGGCTGTAATAAACTTCAGCCATACTTATGGTGATACCAGAGTCGAGAATGCCTGTGAAAAAGCACTTAGTCTTAACTCTGTCACATATACAACCCTGAAAAACATTCTTAAGAATGGTCAGGATATGTTACCAATTAAGCAAAGCAGTTCCGATGCGGACACTCCAACTCCACACCATGAAAATCTCCGTATCGGAGAATGGATGTAAAGGAGGTGCCCATCATGAATTATCAAACTGCCGAGCAATTATCAGCCATGAAGCTGCATGCAATGCGTCTTGAGTATGCAAGACAGGATGAGTTACCAGCATCAGAAGATTTACCTTTTGATGAGAGGATGGCAATGATTGTCACTGCTCAGTACGACGCAAGGCAACGGGCAAAAACTGACAGACTTATAAAACTAGCTTCTCTCAGAGAGCCAACGGCAACGCTAGAGAACATCGATTTTGATTCCATCAGAAAACTCAAGAAAGCTGATGTGGCAAGGCTGTCTGATTGCCAGTGGATTAAAAATGGCAATAACCTAATAATCACAGGCGCCACTGGTGTGGGTAAGACCTACTTGTTATCAGCCTTTGGTAGAGCGGCCTGCATCTTTGGCTATTCGGTTAGATGTTATAGAACTACAAGACTTCTAACTGACTTAACCATAGGCAAGGGCGATGGCTCCTACAATAAGCTGATGCGTGACTTGGTAAAACCTGATTTGCTCATTCTGGATGATTTTGGAATGAAACAACTGGACTTGCCAATGACTCAGGATTTCCTTGAGGTTGTAGAAGAACGTTACCATCATCAAAGAGCTATCGCTATTTCAGCACAGCTTCCAGTGAAGGAGTGGCCTTCGGTTTTCAAGGATCCAACTATTGCAGATGCGGTACTTGACAGAATAGTGCGAAACGCATATCGTTTCGACCTAAAAGGTCCATCAAGAAGACCTACGGTGGAACATCAGCCAGCTGACGCTGGAGATGACAGTTCCAACGCAAACAATTATACTGAAGGAAAATAGATGTCATCTTGTCAACTTGGTACAGGAATCCTGTCCGGATGTTATTAGAACCGTTGTCCGGATAATACAGGAACCATTGTCCGAATGTTACAGGATGCTTGTACCAAATTGGCAAGAATAATCATAGAATTCTTCCCATTACATAAATCCAAAATCCTAGCGCCTATTTCATTCATTTCGTATGTATTGTAATCATACACAACGTAATATTTACCTTCGATTCTATCTAATAAAACCCCTGTGTTTTTTTTTAAATATTTTTTTTCCATAATTGCCTCCTAACAACTAATATAATTGTAAATTTCCCGTTTCCCTATTATTTATTTCTCCCTTTCGTAAGATTAAGATTGTTATTGCTACAACAATCAAATTGACTATTATATATTTAATACATGCCGACACACTTAATTCATCTTCATAAATAATAATCCCCCTTATTAAATCTAGACAAAATGTTAGCGGAAATATTACAGATAACCACCTAATGCAAACAGGTATTACCGAAATAGGCATTGACACTCCTGATAAAAATTTCATTGGATCCTCACATAATGTAAACCAAAACCCAATATCTCTAGATAAAGTGAATATTGCATTAATCAACCCGCCCCATATAGTTGAACTTATAATAATAATTAAATAAACCAACGGAAGTTTTATTATTGTTATTATTATTTTTTCTTTTTCAAGTAAAAACAAAACAACAGAATATAATAATATTATCCATGTACTTTGAAATAACGCCCCCAGGGCTCTTCCGTACATTATCGCTAAACGAGGTGCTGGTGATAGAAAGACCGTTTCTAATGTTCCATTCTCTCTTTCTGAATGCATAAATAGACCGCTTTGCACCATTGTAAAAAAGCAATTAAAACATAAAAAACCAGTTATAATAAATACAGATAAATCATTTCTACTATTAATCCCATAAATTTTTAATGGTTCGATATCAAAACTCTTATATGAATAAATACATGTTATAATTGTCAAAATTGGCCATATTAATAGCGAAATATATGTCGAAATGGAATTAAAATAGTTTAATCTTTGCTTTGTAATTTCTCCAATACATACTTTAAAAAACACTATGATACCCCTTCCAGCATTTCATATAATGCATCTTCAAGCGTAAACTCACTTTTACCAATTGATTCTATCTTTATATTATTTATATTCAATACTTCCATTATTTCATTAAAATCAAGATTATCTGCCTTTATATTTAACCCATCCATATCATTAGCCAGCTTTACTTCAGCCTTTCCATCATAAATTCTCTGGATGGCATTTATTTGGTTTTCTTCTAATTCTGTAGTTTTTATGTTATATACTTGCTTATGTGTATAGAGTTCTTTAATTTGTTCAGATGTCCCTTCCGCAATAATCCTACCATGATCAATCACGTAAATATAATCACATATATCCTCCGCTTCATGAATGTAATGTGTTGTTATTAAAATGCCTTTATTCTCTTCATGCGCTAGTTTTTTTATATATTCATGAATACTTTTTGTTATCATAATATCCAAGCCCAGCGTAGGTTCATCCATAAATAAATAATCAGGATTATTAATTAAACCTCTTGCAATTTGGAGTCTCTGCTTCATTCCTTTTGAATATTTTTCTACTGGTATATCTTTAACATCTTCGAGATCAACAATTTTTAGCACTTTCTCTACTTGATTATTTAAATCTATTTTTGAAAGCCCATACAAACTTCCAAAATAATTTAAATTTTCTTTTGCTGATAATCTCCAATAAATATTACGTTCTCCACCAGTGATAAGATTTATTTTCTTTTTAGCCTCCATATGCTTATCAATAGCATTCACTTCATCTATAAGAATTGATCCATGTGTTGGAGATAACATAGTTGTAAGCATTTTAATTGTCGTTGTCTTGCCAGCTCCATTTACTCCAAGCAATCCCACAATAGAGCCCTTCTTGATATTTAAAGAAACATCATTAACTGCTATTTTCTTATCATATTTTTTTTTCAATATACCTCTTTTTAAGATATATTCTTTATATAAATTGTTTGCTATTATCATTTTTTCTCCTATTATTTACGCCAAAACATCTTCAATTAGTTTTTTTTCATGTATTCTAAAACCGTAGTACCCTAATAAAAAGTATAGGAAACTTAGAGCAACCAACTTCACTATTGGGTCAAAATATGCCTGAATTTGTATTATTCCAAGCGAACAAAGTCTTGTTATTTTTATCGCATATGTTAACGGGAATATATCAGAGAGCAACTGCAACCCTTTTGGAAGATATTCAATAGGAAAAGCCACTCCACATATACAGCTCATTAATAAATAAAATGTATTTTGTACTAAATATGTATCCCTAGTGTATATCATGATAGTAGAAACCATAATGGACATTGAAAAAAAGGTTAGTGAAGAAAAAAATATACAAAGAAGAATAATCGGGATTGAATCAAATGGTATTCTTGCACCAACTATCACTCCAAATAAAACTACAAACGCTGATTCAAATATAGATCTTCCAAATTGTTCTATGTAAGTGCCCACAAAATAACCAACTCTAGACACCGGTGATAGCAAGATATTATCTAGTGTTCCTTCTCTTTGTTCCGTAATAAGGCATCGTCCAACACTCATTAACGTGGAAAACGATAATACATTAAGAACCTGCCCAATCATAAGATACGTTAAATAATCACACCCGTGCGCATATTTTATAAAAGCACCTGACACTTCAGTATTAAATACTGAATAATAAAGCAGTATTGGAATCGCCATAGAAAAAATTCCACCAATTATTCTGCTTGTAACAAACGTCCATGGATAAGCACGTTTAACAATCAACCGATTCTTTATAATTACAGCTTTTATCCCAGAAATCATTTTCACTCCTCTATTCATAATCATTGAACAAAACCACGTTATCAATTTTCCCATTTAACAAGAATTTTTTCAGCAATAAATAAAAATCAGAGCTGTTATAAATCACATGTAAAAAAATTGAAAAAAACAAGTCATTTGTATAGTAAAAAACAACGCCTTTTATAATTCCCAAAACAAAAATAAAATAATAATCTTTTAACTTAAACATGCTGCTTGACCATCTATTTAAGTAATGCGAAAAAGAAAAAACCAAACCACTCAAAAAGACTGAAACTATAATTCCATATCCATGAAGTATGTTAATAAGAAAGGCAGTGAAAAAGATTTCCTCCGAAACAACCGCTAAAAACGATATCACGAACTCTTTTACAAATTGATTCTTCGCTATTGCAATCTTATTAATTGGACTTCTTGCAATATTTTTTATATCAGCAGCGCGTAATATTAATAGAAAACAAGTTGTAACAATTCCAATTACCCTAGCATTCATTTGAAAGTGAATTTTAAAAATCAAATTATTTTCTATCAAGTAAACTATCCAGATATACATCGTGAAATAATATATAAATGCATGAATTATGTCTGAATACTCAAATTCTCTTTTCAAAGAAGGAACAAAGCAAATATTTAATACTACACAAAAGAGACCAAATATCCCCATAAAAATTGCATCTTTCAAAAATAGTATTGAATAAAACACTAAAATATTTAGCAATATAGCAACTGTTATAATCTGCCTCAAATGTATATACTTGCACATATATATCCTCGTTTCAATTATTTTGTAGATAACAATACAAAAGCGGGCCACATACGTTTGTGTCCCGCTTATAATACTTCCTACTCAGGCTTCACATTGATGTTGCTCATACTTTATTGCTTTACTATGTTAATGTCAAGAATTTCCAAAAAAATATTCATTTTTGTCTCATACTTATCACAACAGACTTTCAATACATATATATTTATGGTACTATCACGTAAAAATATAATAATATGGAGCGATTTATGGAAATCGAAAGAAAATTTTTATTAAAAGAATTACCTGATATATCAGAATATGAGTATGTAGACATTGAACAAGGTTATTTATCTATTAAACCTACTATCAGAATCAGGAAAAAAAATGATAAATATATTTTAACGTACAAAGGTATCGGCCTTATGGTTAGAGAAGAACTAGAAGTACATATTAATTCTGAGACTTATAATCACCTTATGGAAAAAATAGACGGCCACCCTATTACAAAGCGTCGTTATTTTATTCCACTAGATTCTTATACTATCGAATTAGACATCTTTTCTGGACACATGGAAGGTCTCATCATGGCAGAGGTTGAATTCCCATCAGTTGAAGAGGCAGACGCCTTTACACCACCGCCATGGTTTGGCGATGATGTTACAAGAGATATTCGATACCAGAATTCCAGTATGATATACTCAAATCCTTTCAAAATTCTGTAATCAAAAAGGCGAGCCAACAAACGTTGACTCGCCTTTTAAATATCACTTCATTTTACTTTGGATATTCGCTTGCATTAGATGCATCTACTGGCTCGAATGGAACCCAGATATAAAATCCATCTTCTGATAATCCTTCTATTCCATCTGCTGTACCACCGCTTGCCAATGCCTTTGTTAACTGAATAGCCTTTTGAGCCTGGCCATCTGCTGACTGATAAACTGTAAACTGCATCTCGCCTTTTGCAATAGATTCGCATCCTGCAACAGTTGCATCTACACCTACTACAGGGTATTTATCCAAATCATAGCCAGCTTCTTTTAAAGCCTCTACAGCACCAAGTGCCATATCATCATTATTACAGAAAATAGCATCGAAGCTTTGATTTGTTTTCTGGAAAATATGGAACAAATCCTTTGCCTGTTCAGTGCTCCAATTTGCTGTATCATCGAACACAACATTAACCGCAACCCCTTGGCTTCTCAGCCAGTTCTTTACTGATACTGAACGAGCTACTGCTGCATTATGGGTAGCCTCGCCACGGAAAATAATAATGTTCATTGAGCTTGGCTTACCCAGCTTGTTGTAAACATACTCAGCCTGATATTCTCCAGCATTCATCTCATAACTGCTAACAGACATGTATTTATTTGGCTTTAAGAACTGCTCATCAGGACATGCATTAACATAAATAATTGGTTTATCCCCAGCTGCAATTTCAAGCTGCAATGCAGTCGCTCTATCCACTGGCAAGCAGATGATGGCATCATATCCATCAGCTACTGCTTTTTGAATCTGCTCCACCTGATCATTTGTAGAAGCACAAGCTTCTCCAATTGTAAGATCTATACCTTCACTTGGGGCATATTCTGCAAGCTTATCCATCAGCATCTGCTTAAAGGTATCTGTACCAGGGCCAGAATAAATCGCCTTAATTCCTCCAGAACTACTAGAACTACCGGAATTACCTGAACCTCCCGAGTTTCCACAGCCTGTTAGAATCAATCCTAAGGACATTATAATTGTTAGAAGAAGTACCGTAAGGTTTCTACATTTTCTGCTAACCTTCATAATCACTTACCTCCTCATCAATCTTAAATTTCTGAACATAATCCGTAAGCTTCTGAGATGTATTTGCCAACTCGTGAGAATTGTCTGCTACATCCTGGCTGCTCTGGCTAATACTATTGGCCTGTTCAACCATATTCTGAGATGTTTCAAGAATTTCATCAGCACTAGCTGCCTGCTCCTCAGATATTGCAGCAACATTGTTTGCAACATCATCAACCTTCTGAATATTATCAAGCATCAATTCAATCAGTTCATTAGATTTTTCTATGTTAAGATAAATCTGATCAAAGGTTTCAAGTGCTGTACCAATTCTCTCTGAGTTTTGTTCAATTTCCTCTGCACTTGTCTGAGCCTGCTCTACAACACTGTCTATTGCTCTACCTACCTCATTGATAAGGTTCGAAATATTCTCGGCACTAGACGCAGAATTTTGAGCAAGCTTTCCGATTTCTGTTGCAACTACAGCAAATCCCTTACCTGCTTCACCAGCACGGGCCGCCTCAATAGACGCATTTAACGAAAGCAGATTTGTTTCGTCTGCAATATCCTTTATCAAACTAACAATCTTTGTAATCTCTTCAGATACTTTTCCAACCTCGTTGATTGATTCAACAAGCTGGTCATTACTACTCTTAATTCCTTCCATAGCAACGGAAAGCTGTTCCATATCAGCCTTACCCTTCTTACTGATTTCAACAGTTTCCTTCATGCTATCATTAGCTTCATTTGAATTATCTCTTGTGTCTGCTACTACCATAGCAAGAGTAGTTGCATTTTCAGCGATTTCATTAACAGCTATAGCCAGCTGATCTACTGTAGCATTCAGATTCTGCATAGCATCCGCCTGAGAACGAGATGCATCAAACATATCCTTTGATACCCTATCAGAGTTATCCGACTGCTCTTTTAATCTTTCAGATTCGTTATTAATTTCAGAAAGCATTCCTCGCATTGACTGAACGAACTCACTTACCTTGCGTCCCATAAGTCCAATTTCGTCATTGCTCTCCTGCTTAACCTTAATTGTAAAGTCTCCAGCAGACATATCTGAAATATGCTTTGTAATATTTCCTATAGGTGCGATTACTCTGCTTACAAGCACATTAATTAGAATGACAATGATAATAATAGCTACTACACCTATTATTGCCAAAAGCTGTATCAATTTATTTACGTCCTGCAAAATTACACTATTGCTTATATATGAAACAAGATACCATTCTGTTCCTGCAATATTTCTAAATGCTACCTGATAGCCTTCTATTTCGGTGGTTGTATAATCACGTTCAGCAAACTTTTTTGCTATACCTGCCATAAGCTTATCTGAATCATCTTCACCAAGAACTGTGAATATTCTAGAGGCATCTCTATGAGCCAATATAGTGCCATCAAAAGAATCAATAAGGAAGGAAGTTGCCTGATCCATTTTTACACCAGAATTAACGATGATACTAATTTGGTCAAGTGTAACATCAGCTGCAAAAACTTTAAGTTCGTCGCTTCCATCATTAAGAATACCTGATGCACTTATAACGGAATCACCATTTGCATTTTTATAAGCCCCACCATAATTTAGGCGCACTCTAGTAATGCCCTGCTTATACCACTCTTCATCCTTTGGATTAGAAACGGTCTTAGAGGACTCACTAGCTTTCATAAATTTTCCTGATTCGCTGGCAATATAAAATCCGTCAGTACAATAGGTGTTGTAGCCATAGAATGCATCCAAAAGAGACTGCAGAGCCTCATCGTCAGGCTTCTGAGTCTCAATAACCTGCTTGGCTGTTGAGAAATTCTCGAGATTTTTCTGTAACCAGGATTCGATATTATCGCCCTGGTTTGAGATAGAAGAATCAAGCTGAGCTGTCGCCATCTTTTTCAAACTCTGGCTAGAAATATAACCAGAAATAACAACCAGTAGTATCACCTGAAGCAATACTACTGGCATCAATAACGCAATCAGCTTATTCTTTATTTTTGCGTGCTTTTCTGAAGATTTTGTATTGGCCATGGTATTCTCCTTAACTAAGAAAAATGTATCCCTTACACACTACATTAAAATTATTTTAATACCACAGCCACATTATTTGTTGTTTTTCACCAAATCTTCATGCATATTTAACATTAACGTCTAAAACGTAATGTTTCGTATTTAGAACGTGTTCTAACACAGTTCTTTAAATCCTGAACTCTAGTCTCAATATCTCCATCCTCAACAACTACATCAATAGAAGATGCCATATTATCTATCAGGAGATTATCGAAATCCATAATAGGTGTTGCCACCAAAATCTTATATTTCTCCTCAAAATCATCTGTATCCAAAAACTCTAAGAGAATTGGATTGACTTCTCCATCATAATTTCTTTCCATAATTTATATTGCTCCTAACTTAAAAATTCGAATAATAAATATGTCTAGCCAAATCAGCTGTACCAAAATCTACGATAATAATACCATAGCTGGTCTCAGATTTAAGCTCATACTCCATAAGTAGAGTATTTAAGGCATTTGCATATCCCTTTGGATGTCCAAATTTACCATCGCCAGCAGTACTAACGAAATTTAGGAAAAAGGTAGTCTCGTCAGCCTCGCAATTTTCCAAACCATCTACCACTGACTCATATTTATCCTCTACAGAATATTTATATCTATCCTGCACCCAGAATCTGTAATCTGAGTTAACATAAAGCTCATATGGAATATCTGCAGGTACTCTATTATCCTGCTCCTCCCATATCATATTCAGACCAGTAACATCAGATGCAAGCTCATCATTAAATCTTGTAGCAAGGATAATTCGACCTCTGACATCACCGAGAGTAGGTATCTCATTTTCTGTGTACCAGTAATCCTTATTAGCTTTTACCTGCTCCAGTAATAGCTTCTGAATATCAGCTGTTGAGTAATCCTCGTCCTCGATTTTAATATTTACAATAACAGTCTCACTTTCGTGATTCTGAAGGAATTTATATATATCTGCAACGACATCATCAAAATAAAGAAAATCTGAGAAAAGATTTCCATCTGTGTGACAGCTGGCAAAATTATGCACAAGCTTTAACTTATCTCCGTCCTCAGTCTCTTCGATGGCAACTCTGAAATCCAAATATCGATAACCATCTTCAAGCTGCTGTGCAATTGATGTCTCCTGACATCTCATAACATAGCCCAACGCAACATTCTGAGCGCCTGAGTTGTGAGCTCCTGGTATGGTAATCTGTGAAATATAGGTATCATCGGATATGTTCTCCATCCAGCTGGCAGTGTCCGAATATTCCTTCGTCATATCCACACTGAACTCCGAGGCAGTATCATCATCGCTGACAAACAGAATAACAAGAATACCCACGATGATTGCTATCATTACTCCACAAATAATTCTAAAAAGCCGTCCCTTATCCATAAGCACGTCCCCCGTATTTAGGCTTTAACATTATTCTATATAAATATATTACCATTCTTTAGTGACAAAGTCTTTCAAAATCGGTACTATTGAATAGAAATATATCTGATTTATGGAGGATAACTATGATAGATAGAGGCAGACTCTTATCTTTAGGATATTATAAAAAAGCTCCCTCTTTTACAGGGAGCGATAAAAATAAATGTTATAAAATTGAGCGCTTCCGCGAGGAGGATTCTGAGGTAGATATGTTCAAAGCCACAATCTGGCCTGGCCCATTCAGCTCAGAAAACACTCCTGAGGAATCCAAGCAATCCAAGCTTGCTCCTTTTACCGAAGACGGCTTACAGGAGCTGGTAGATTGGATGAACAGTCTGGATATCTAAACTGTCTTGGATGCTTTCTTATTTTCGTACATTGACTCATCTGCGCGCTTCACAAGTGCGCGGAAGTCTTTGTCGAGCTCAGAGTCAAACATCGCAGCTCCGATGGCAACTCCAATTGAGTACTGGTACTTTCCTTCAAGATTCGCAGTATAAATCTTTGTCATAAAGAGCTTCTTTAATCGCTCCATATTAACTGCTTTGCTTGAAGGGATGATACAACAGAACTCATCTCCACCTGTACGGTAGCAAGTTCCATATCTTCCAAATACGCCGTTGAAAATTTCTGCCACAAGGGTAATATACTCATCACCAGCCTCGTGACCATAAGTATCATTACATGCTTTAAGACCATTGGCATCTGCAACAACAGCGATTATGCCATCAAGCTTTCTATCCGACTCAGCCTGACTTTCAAATGCATTTCTATTATAAAGGCCTGTCATACTATCTGTAAGAGCAAATATCTCAAGCTGTCTAGCACGACGTCCCTTTTCAATAAGTTCGTTAGTTCCTCGAATCAAATCCCATGCAAGGAGTAATACGAATATAAGAACCATGTAACGACCGAGTCTGTCAGCATCACCAATTATTCTGTAATAATTGATAACATCTACAACCATTGCAATAAGGAATAAAGATACACCGATAGTACAAATTATTACCTGACGTGAAAAATCACGGTGTAAAAGCTGTAGGATAATAGCACCTACAACATATGCCACGGCAACGGTTATCATAAGCTGTACAAACATCAGATTTTCTCTAAATTCTCGTATCTTAAGGAAATGCATAGATGTAACAGTAATAAATTCCACCATTGATGCCCAAAGAATTATTTTCTTTATAATCTTTCCGTTAATTCCTAAGTAAGAATCAAAGAAAAGAACAAATGGCGGAACTGAAAGCATTAAGCATATATAAGGAATTATCGAATCAAATATCCTATTTTCGGATACCAAAGTCCATGCAATAGTTTCATTTGTTGACCACACGCCAATAAACAACGAGAAATAACCAAGATAAATAAGGTCTTTTCCTAAATTAAGTCGCTTATTCATGAAAATATAGTATGCAAATAGTGTCAAACTAAAAATAACTATAAAGATACTGGCTATAAGCCTAGGAATAGAGTCACGAAGAAACTCAGAATATATCTGATACGTATTTCCTATGTAAAACTCAGGTACCTTTTCGCTAACAATATCATAAGCTGGAGTTAATATAACTGCCACATTTTGCATTTTCTCATTTATAGAAACAAAATTGTATTTAGCTCCTGGTGTAGAACCCCAAAAACCGCCAGTTTTTGTAAATGAGTAAATCTCATGCCCGGCATTATATACGGTAACTGACTGATGCGCGGTAAAAAACACCAATCCAGAGTACTGACTATCATAGCTAGATAAATCGATAAAGTATTCCTTAGAGCCATCTTCTAAAAGCGCAACTTGATATGGCTCAATTCTAGAGGTAGACGTCTCATCTTTTTTTACATCTCTTGTCATCATGTAACAAATGATAAGACCCACTATCGCTATAACAAGCATCACATTATTCAATTTTCTATGAAAACTAAATATATTCTTTCCTTGCTTCATAAAAAAACCAATCCAGACATTTTTCAAACATCATTACAAAAATAAATAATTTCATAAAAACTTCACATTTTATAACGATTATACAATCTAAATGTTGGATTGGCAACTAAAATATTATCTAATAAAGTTATAGATATGTGGATATAATGTATCTTTTTCCACAATATAACTGCTATGATTTTCCCCAGAAAGGATTTTTAATACTGAATTGGGGATACTTTGAGCTATCTTTTCTGTTTCTTTTTGCTTCACGCAGTCATCTTCTCCAGCAAATATCATTGCTGGAACAGTTATATTCTTCAAATCCTCTGGATTTATATCAGGTTCCTGAAGCATCATCAAAGTTCTAGGATCATTATACTTTTTATAATCCTTCTTCATTTCCCTTAAATCTCTGTGATGAAGCCCTGCCGGACTAAGATTTGCACCGCAGCACACTATTCCGGATAACAACTCACTTGCCTGCATGGCAACCAATAAAGAAATAATACCGCCATCTGAATATCCAATGAGATATGGCTTTTCAATATCTAATCCTTTAATTAAGTTAATTACATCATTCGCCATATCACTATAATGATATTCCTTCGGCGTGGCACTCTCACCATGACCTCTTGAATCCATAGCATAAACGACATTGTATTTGCTGAGACGCTCTACCAATGGATCGAAGATATGATGATCTTCTCTATTTCCATGTATGAGAATAACCGGGGTGCCCTGATCCCCGGTCCTTTCATAGCATATGATTTGTGAGTTAAGTTGAATATACATATACGCCCTCGGCTATAATTATTTTTCTGCGATTACTTCTTTCATATCGTAAAGGCCAGCTGACTTACCAGCAAGGAACTTAGCAGCTTCTACTGCTCCCTTTGCAAATACACTCTTTGAATATGCTGTATGCTTGATTGTAATAACCTCATCAAGTCCTGCAAAGATTACCTCGTGCTCGCCTACAATATTTCCACCACGAACTGCAGAAATACCAATTTCATTCTTTGGTCTCTTCTCTCTTCTGTCAGCTCTGGCATAGCAATACTCATACTTTTCATCTAAAGCATCGTTGCAGGCATCTGCAAGAGCGAGTGCTGTTCCACTAGGTGCATCAAGCTTTTGATTGTGATGCTTCTCAACAATTTCAATATCAAAACCAGCATCAGCAAAAATCTGAGTAGCCTTCTTACATAAATCAAATAATGTATTTATTCCTAATGACATGTTAGCAGAGCGAAGGATAGCAACCTTTTTGCTAGCTGCATCTACATGTGCAAGCTGATTATCATCAAGTCCTGTAGTGCAAAGAACAACTGGCTTTCCAGTCTTCTCACAAACATCAAGCAAACCATCTACTGCAGCTGCTGTAGAGAAATCAATTACAACATCGTAATCTACATCAACCTCTTCAAGAGAATCGAATACAGGATAATCATTATCTATGCCTTTGAACTTATCTACTCCTGCAACAATAGTAGCCGCTGAATCATTCATGCATAAATCTGTGATAACTCTTCCCATGTGTCCGTTGCAACCGTGCATAACAATTTTTGTCATTATTCTTACCTCTTTTTCGTACATGCCAATAATATGTTTTATTTTATTATATAAAAGAACTGCCATAGAGACCATAAAAAGTCCATGGCAGTCCTATGAAATTACTTTTCAGGTTTAAGATTTAAAACACTGTCAGCAATTTCAAATATTCCTCTTGTTATATTTAATCCTGTCAAAATAACATTAGTCGAATATGAACGACCTTCCAAAGCGCATAAAATATCCTGCTCTGAAACGATTCCTTCATCAACTACACCAAGAATCTCATCAAGAATAACTAAATCACTTTCGCCTGTGCCGAGAACCTTTTTAGCATAATTAAGGCCATTTTGAATATTCAAAATCTCCTCCTGCTTCTGCTCATCTGTAAGATCAGAAAAGCTTTCCTTTGAGCGCTCAAATCTAAAAAGCTTAATCTCTGGCTCAAGCTTACTTAAATACTCAGTATTTGTCTCAGATTTAAGGAACTGGATAATTGTCGTGGTGCGCCCCTGAGATGCATTACGCACAGCAAGGCCTAGTGCTGCTGCCGACTTTCCCTGTCCTGTTCCATAATATACTTGAACAATTCCCTTTTCCATAAGTCTCCTTATTTCTTAAAGCTAGCTCTCTTTCTAAGTGTTGGATCAAGAATTCTCTTTCTAATTCTAAGAGATTCTGGAGTAACCTCCAAAAGCTCATCTACATCAATGAAATCAAGTGCCTGCTCAAGGCTAAGAACTCTTGGTGGAACAAGTGTAAGCGCCTCATCAGCTGAAGATGAACGAGTATTTGTAAGATGTTTTTTCTTACATACATTAAGCTCAACATCCTCTGCACGAGAGCACTGGCCAATAACCATACCAGAATAAACCTTCTCACCTGGTCCGATGAAAAGTGTACCACGGTCCTGTGCTGAGAAAAGTCCGTATGTAACTGACTCACCTGTCTCGAAGGCAATAAGACTTCCAAGCTTACGATAAGAAATATCGCCCTTGTAAAGCTCATAACCATCAAAAATTGTATTGATTATACCATTTCCCTTTGTATCTGTCATGAATTCTCCACGATATCCGATAAGACCACGTGAAGGAATCTTAAATTCGATACGAGTATATCCACCTGCGATAGGTGTCATGTTCTGAAGCTCACCCTTTCTCTGAGAAAGCTTCTCGATAACTGCTCCTGTAAACTCGTCTGGAACATCTACATAAGCACGCTCCATTGGCTCGAGCTTGTGTCCCTTTTCATCTTCCTTATAAAGAACCTCAGCCTTTGATACAGCAAACTCAAAACCTTCGCGACGCATGTTCTCGATAAGAACTGAAAGGTGAAGCTCACCACGACCAGAAACTTTAAGTGAATCTGGTGAATCTGTATCCTCTACACGAAGTGAAACGTCGGTGTTAAGCTCCTTCATAAGACGCTCACGAATGTGACGTGAAGTAACGAACTTACCTTCCTGACCAGCAAGTGGGCTATCATTTACAATGAAGTTCATTGAAATAGTAGGCTCAGAAATCTTCTGGAATGGAATTGGATTTGGAGCGTCTGGTGCACAAATTGTATCTCCAATGTGAATATCTGAAATACCAGAAATAGCAACAATTGAACCAATCTGAGCCTCAGTAACGTCTACTTTATTAAGTCCATCATACTCAAAAAGCTTTGAGATACGAACCTTATTATTCTTGCTCTCATCGTGAGCATTAACTACGATAGCATCCTGGTTAACCTTGATTGAACCATTCTCTACCTTACCGATACCGATACGTCCAACGTACTCGTTGTAATCGATTGTAGAGATAAGTACCTGTGTAGGAGCCTCTGGGTCACCCTTTGGAGCTGGAATGTAATCTACGATAGTCTCGAAGAGTGCTGTCATATCCTTATGCTCTTCGTTAAGATCTCTGATAGCGAAACCTTCCTTAGCAGAAGCATAGATAAATGGACAATCAAGCTGCTCATCTGAAGCATCAAGATCCATGAAAAGCTCTAATACTTCATCGATAACCTCGTCTGGACGAGCCTCTGGTCTATCAATCTTATTGATACATACGATAACTGGTAAATCAAGATCAAGTGCCTTCATAAGAACGAACTTAGTCTGTGGCATTGCACCCTCAAATGCATCTACTACAAGTACAACACCGTTTACCATCTTAAGTACACGCTCTACCTCACCACCGAAATCAGCATGTCCTGGTGTATCGATGATGTTAATCTTTGTGTTCTTATAATATACTGCTGTGTTCTTTGAAAGAATAGTGATACCACGCTCACGCTCAATATCATTTGAGTCCATGACACGCTCAGCAACTTCCTGATTCTCTCTAAATACACCTGACTGCTTTAAAAGCTCATCTACAAGTGTAGTCTTACCATGATCAACGTGTGCGATGATGGCAATATTTCTAATATCTTCTCTACTCTGAATTGACATAAATTTCTCTTTTCTTAATTCTTACAATAAACTACATTGTAAAAACCTACCCCTAAATATCAAGCAGTTCCCAAAAATGAGAACTGCTTGATTTTACATTGTTATTTCGTTGGTGTCAACTCACTCTTTCCACCCATGTATGGACGGAGTGCTTCTGGGATAGCAACTGAGCCATCCTCACGTAAGTTGTTCTCAAGGAATGCGATAAGCATACGTGGTGGAGCAACTACTGTATTGTTAAGTGTATGAGCGAAGTACTTGTTACCATTCTCATCCTTAACACGAATCTTAAGACGTCTAGCCTGAGCGTCACCAAGGTTAGAGCAAGAACCTACCTCAAAATACTTCTTCTGACGTGGTGACCATGCCTCTACGTCACAAGACTTAACCTTAAGATCTGCCAAATCTCCTGAACAGCACTCAAGTGTACGAACAGGAATATCTAAGCTGCGGAATAAATCAACTGTGTTGTTCCAAAGGATATCATAGTACTTCTTTGACTCCTCTGGCTTACAAACTACGATCATCTCCTGCTTCTCGAACTGGTGGATACGGTAAACACCACGCTCTTCAATACCGTGTGCACCCTTCTCCTTACGGAAGCATGGGCTATAGCTTGTAAGTGTATATGGAAGATTAGCTTCGTCATTGAGTGTATCAATGAACTTACCAATCATAGAGTGCTCTGATGTACCGATGAGGTAAAGATCCTCGCCCTCGATTTTGTACATCATGGCATCCATCTCTTCGAATGACATAACACCAGTTACTACGTTTGAACGAATCATGAAAGGTGGGATGCAATATGTAAATCCTCTATCGATCATGAAATCACGAGCATATGAGATAACTGCTGAGTGAAGACGAGCAATGTCTCCCATGAGGTAATAGAAGCCGTTACCAGCAACCTTACCAGCAGCATCCAAATCGATACCATTGAATCTCTCCATGATATCTGTGTGATAAGGAATCTCAAAATCAGGTACAACTGGCTCACCAAACTTTTCGATTTCTACGTTGCAGGAATCATCTGGACCAATTGGAACTGAAGGGTCGATAATGTTAGGAATCTTCATCATGATTTCCTCAACCTTATCAGCAAGCTCCTTCTCAACTGGCTCTAAGTCCTTAATGCGCTGCTTGAGCTCTGCTACCTCAGCCTTAGCCTTCTCAGCCTCTTCCTTCTTGCCCTGACCCATAAGAGCACCAATTTCCTTTGATGCCTTATTCATCTGAGCACGGAGGTCGTCAGCTTCCTGCTGAGCAGCACGTCTCTTGTCATCAAGCTCGATGACCTCGTCTACGAGGCCAAGCTTGTGCTCCTGAAACTTCTTTTTAATATTTTCCTTAACTGCGTCTGGATTCTCACGTAAAAACTTAATGTCTATCATGTTTTTTCTCCTAGTTCTAATCTTAATTCTTTGAAGCAAACTTAAGCTTAAGGATGTACCAAAGCTGTGTTGCGATAAAGATTGATGAATATGTACCAGCAATTACACCAGCAAGAAGTGGTAATGCGAACTCTCTGATTGATGAAACACCAAGGATAAGAAGCATAAGTACCATGATAGCTGTTGTGATTGATGTTGAAATAGAACGTGAAAGTGTCTGAGCAAGTGACTCGTTACAAAGTGCCTTAAGTGTCTCAGCATTTTCTGTTCTAACTGCCTTGTGGTTCTCACGGATACGGTCGAATACGACGATTGTATCGTTGACTGAGTAACCGATAACTGTAAGCATACATGCGATGAATGCAGCGCCTACTGAAATTCTTGCGAATGCATAAAGTGCAAGTACTACAAGAACGTCATGTACAAGGGCGATGATTGCTGAAGAAGCAAATCTGATGTCCTTGAATCTGAACCAAATATATACGAGCATGCAGAGAACTGCAACAAGTACTGCGATTGTAGACTGGCTACGCATCTCTCCTGAGATTGTAGAACCAATTGTCTGCTGAGTGATTGAAGTGTCCTTAACCTGGAACTGGCTTTCAAACATCTCATTTAATGACTCTCTCTCTTCAAGAGTAAGATTTCTTGTCTTGAAGATTGCCTGGTTGCTTCCATCTACTGTTGTAGTCTGGATGCTTCCCTCGCTAACACCGATTGTGCTTGCAATCTGAGGAACTACCTTTGCATCTAAATCTGCAAGTGAATATGTCTCGTTGAAATCAACTGTTGTTGATGTACCACCAAGGAACTCAAGTGAGTAGTTAAGACCTGAACCAGTCTTAGCCTTCATAGCTCCCATTGTGATAAAACCAGCTGCAATAATTGCAACTGAAATTGTAATGAAGATTGCCTTCTTGCCAACGAAGTCGAACTTTGAAGGCTCCTTAGCCTTTCCATAGAACTTAGCATCACGAACGCCAAGTGCATAGAAAGAATTAATAAGAATTCTTGTAATAACAAGAGCTGTAAACATTGATAAAACAACACCGAGTGCAAGAGTAATTGCGAATCCCTTTACAGAACCTGAACCAAGGATACCAAGTACTGCTGCTGCGATAAGTGTTGTGATGTTACCATCAAGGATTGCTGAAAGTGCCTTAGAGAAACCAGCCTCAATAGATGAAACTACTGGACGACCATTCTTGATTTCCTCACGTACACGAGCGAATACGATAACGTTAGCATCAACCGCCATACCGATTGAAAGAATCATACCTGCGATACCAGGAAGTGTAAGTGTAATATCAAATGCCTTAAGAATGCCGATAAGCATTGCTGTGTAAAGAGCAAGTGCAAGTGATGAAACAAGACCAGGTACAAGGTACATAACAATAAGGAATATCATTACGAGACCAAGACCAATACCTGCTGCGATAAGTGATGTTCTAAGAGCATCAGCACCAAGCTGAGCACCTACAACCTGTGACTCTAACTCCTGAAGCTCGATATCAAGACCACCGATACGGATGTAAGAAGCAAGCTTTTCTGCTTCATCCATAGAAGACATACCAGAAATCTCACAGTTACCTGTTGTGATTGCTTCGTTTACCTTTGGAACTGAAACGAACTTACCATCATAGTAGATACCAATTGTCTCGCCTGCAACTGCTGCTACTGTTGTAGCATCACCGAAAGCCTTTGTTCCTTCGTCGTTGAACTGAAGTGTTACAACGTACTTTGTAGCGCTAGTAGTCTTATCCTGCTCGGCTCTTCCCTGAGCTGCTGTAACTTCTTTACCTGTACAAATAACTGAACCATTTTCTGTGAGTGTCTCGATATCGTAGTTGAGCTCGTATCCGTTCTCACCGTAGCTGTAGTTCTCATTTCCTTCGCTATCCTTCTGAGCGATGAAGTAAAGTGTACCAGGAGTACCTAACTCCTCCAATAATGCATTTGCATCTGAAACGCCAGGAATCTCAACTGTGATTCTGTCATCGCCTACTCGATAAACATTTGCTTCTGTAGTTGCGCTTTCCTCGCCAAGGTCATTTTCAATACGCTGCTGGAGCTTAAGGATTGTGTCTGCCATCTGCTCATCTGTAGGCTTGTCTCCAACTGCTTCATATGTAATGCTGACACCTCCATCAAGGTCGAGACCAAGCTTTAAGCTGTCATCATTCTCTTTAATTGTGCCTGTGATAACTGTTGCTGCATAGTATCCAAGTAAACCAAGAATAACTACAAATGCAACGAGCCAGGCAATCCCCTGTCCTTTTTTTAAACGTTTCATTATTTATTCTCCTATCTTGTAATTTATAACTGCTGTGCAGTCTAAAGAGGACTATGCCTCTTTTGTTTCGTTAATCTCTGCATTGTGCACCTTTAATGCAATTGCACATTCAACACGCTTCTTCTGAAGCTCACATCCTACATGGTAATTACCAAGAATGCTTCCTGTGAAGTTAAATGCATTTGCTGCACATCCGCCGCTGCAGTAGAATCTTGCAAAACAATTCTTGCATTCTTCTTTTGCGTAAACATTGCAATGCTTGAACTGATTTACAACTTCTTTGTTCTTCACCCCGCCCCATACGTCACCGAGACAGAAATCTGTGTTTCCAACGAACTGATGGCAAGGATAAAGCTCACCAGTAGGTGTAACTGCCATATACTCTGTTCCTGAACCGCATCCTGAAAGACGCTTGTAAACACAAGGACCACCCTCTAAATCAATCATGAAGTGGAAGAAATTGAAATCCTTGTCTGTTCCCTGACGACGCATCATCTCTGCACAAAGTGAATCGTACTCTTCAAAGAGCTTTGGTAAATCCTCTTCACGAAGAGCATAATCATCTGTTTCCTGTGCAACTACTGGCTCAACGGAAATCTGCTTGAATCCTTCATTAGCAAGATGAATAACATCCTTAGAGAAATCAAGATTGTTACGTGTGAATGTACCACGGATATAATATCTGTCCTGATTACGTGAATCAGCAAGCTTTTTGAACTTTGGCATTACGATATCGTAGCTGCCTGCTCCCTTCTTGAATGGGCGCATAAGATCATGAATCTCTGGACGACCATCGCAGCTAAGAACTACGTTAGCCATCTCCTTATTTGCAAATTCCTGAATCTCGTCATTTAACAATACACCGTTAGTGGTGAGTGTAAATCTAAAGTTTTTATTGTATTCCTTCTCAAGAGAACGACCGTAGGCAACTAAATCCTTAACTACCTGCCAGTTCATAAGTGGCTCGCCACCGAAGAAATCAACCTCAAGGTTTCTTCTGCTGCCTGAATTAGCAACGAGGAAATCAAGAGCCTGCTTACCAACCTCGTAGGTCATAAGCTCGCGCTTTCCTGTATGATATTCTCCCTCTTCTGCGAAGCAGTACTTGCAGGCAAGGTTGCAATCGTGGGTTATATGTAAGCAAAGAGCCTTTACAACTGTAGGACGTGCTGTAAAATCAGCAATCCTTGGCTCGTAATTGTCTTCTGTAAATAATGCGCCATCAGCAATAAGCTGCTCAATTTCTGACTGAATCTCTGTAAGCTCTGCCTCAGAAACCTCAGGATGGCTTATCTTCATCTGTGAAAGCGCTGCATCCTTTCCCTGCTCCTGCCAGAGACCAAGAAAATCGTATGTGACTTCATCTACTACGTGGATGGCACCGCTATTGATATCAATAACAATGTTATAACCGTTGTTTTTAAACTGGTGAATCACTAAAAAAATGTCCTTTCATAAACGCACAATAGACCGTTCCCCACCAAAACTGGTGAGGTCCGGTCTGCGTTAAATATTACTTCTTTAAAAATGAGCTATTACTTAGAGTGCTCACAGCTCTGGTTTCCAACTGTGCAAGAAGTCTTGCAAGCTGACTGGCATGATGTCTGGCACTCGCCACATCCGCCTTCCTTTACAGTGTTCTGTAATCTTGCAGTATTTAATGTTTTGATGTGTTCCATAATGAATATCTCCTTTTCTTTAAACAGCTACTACTCATAGTAACCCTAAGATTAATTGATTATACTATAAATCGGCTAAAATATAAAGCGTTTTCCTATTCTGCTACCGCAGGTGCTCCTGTGTAACTTGCATTATCAATACAGAAATCAAGCGCCTTCTGTGTGAGATATGCCTGACGGAAATATCTCTCACCTGTATAGCCATCTACGTCATATACTTCATAGAAGCTTGTCTCGTCTGATGCTCCTGAAGATGAAAGGATGCCCTGGATGAACTCCTTATATCCATCCTCATCGATTTCGATGCCCTCAGCCTTTGCAATAGCTTCAAGGATGAGCTCTGTCTCTGTAGACTCCTGAATGCTTGTCTTCATGCTTTCAACATAAGCATCGTAATCCTGTCCCATAGACTCAAAATATTCTTTTGCAGTAGTGCCATATGACTGATACTGCTTTTCATATACATTAAGGTACATGTCTACTCTTGCCTGAAGAAGATCCTCAGGAACCTTTGATACCTTACTGTTGTTTAAAACTGCGTTTAATACTGTTGTCTGCTTGTCGCTCTTAAGATTGTTCTCAAGGCTTGCTGTGTATTTATCCTTAAGTGAATCAATGTAAGCATCAACTGTATCATAGCCAAACTTATCAGATACAATATCATCTGTAAGTGCCTTCTTAGAATCGATAGCCTTTGCAATGTAATTAACCTGGAAAGTGAAGATAACTGTCTGTCCAGCTAAATCTGCGTTGCCATAATCATCTGGGAACTTAACCTCGTAAGCAACTTCCTCACCTACCTTATGACCTACAAGACCAGCAGTAAATCCCTCGATATATCCGCCGCCTGTAGCAGAGCTGTTGTTTCCTACATCGATAAGCTGATCCTCTGCAGAACCGCCATCAAAAGCTACCCCATCCTGAGAACCTACGTAATCAACATTTACGATAGAATCCTCTTTGATCTCCTTTGCGCTGCTATCCTCAACATAGATAGCTGCCTCAGAAATAGTCTTTGAAACGTACTCATCAAAGCCCTTGTCTGTGTACTCATATTCACCATCAAGAGTGATGTCTAAGCCCTTATAATCACCCAATGTAACAAGCTCATCCACATCATATTCTATAGGCTTTGCGTCAGATTTCTTCTCCGTATCTGCTGACTGCTCAGTCTTTGTTTCTGCTTTATCCTCTTCTTTGCTGCCACAGGCTGTAAAAGAAAAAGCCAATGTGCCAACTAAAAGCAATGCTAAAAATCTATTTTTCATTTGTGTAATCCCTCCTAGAAAAGTCTGAATTAGTTTACCACAAATTCAATTTTTAGGCAAAGAAAAAGCTCGCTTACTTGCGAGCCTTTTTCTTAGCTTTAGGGGGTTTTTTAGTTCTGTCGTACATAACCGACATATCAAAAATCTTCTTTGCCAATTCAGGAGTAGGTTCTTTGGCAAGGAGACGCCACTGCCAGTTACCGCTTTCTGTTCCTGGCACGTTGATTCTGTTGTATTTTCCAAGTCCAAGGAAGTCCTGCATCTGAGCCACAAATAAAACAGAAACTGAGCTCATTCCGCCACGAATCATTCCCCAGTTAAAGCCCTCAGCCTTTGAGATACCAAGGTACTTGCTGGCATATTCCTTGTCCTTTTTATCTGCTTCTTCATACCAGCCCATGATAGTAGCATTGTCATGGGTTCCAGTGTAGCAGATACAGTTTTTATCGTAGGTGTGAGGCTGATAATTGTTAGGCTCACCTGAATCAAAAGCAAATTCAAGTACCTTCATGCCTGGCCAGCCACTATCCTGAAGAAGCTTAACAACAGTAGGTGAAGGTTCTCCCAAATCCTCAGCAATAAATTCTATGCTTGGGAAAGTCTTTGTAAGAAGGCCAACAAGATCCATTCCTGGTCCTTTTTTCCACTTACCATTCTTTGCTGTCTTCTCCTTTGCAGGAACAGCCCAGTACTCATCAAAGCCTCTGAAATGATCAATTCTAAGAACATCATAGAGCTTTGCAGCACCTTCAATTCTTCGAATCCACCACTTATAACCATCCTTTTTCAAGGCCTTCCAGTCATAGCATGGGTTGCCCCAGAACTGTCCGTCCTCGCTGAAATAATCTGGTGGCACACCAGCCACCTCTACTGGATAATTATCCTCATCAAGGCTGAAAAACTCTGGTTCAGCCCAAACATCGCAGGAATCCAGTGCAACATATATAGGAAGATCTCCAATTACCTCAATGCCAAGACTATTGATATAAGTCTTAAGCTTTGCCCACTGCTTAAAGAATAAATACTGAATGTAAACAAAAAATTCAATATCCTCTTCCAGCTTCTTGGTGTACTTCTCAACAGCCTTTGCCTCGTGAAGACGAATGTCTTCCTCTGGCCACTCCTGCCAGCTAAGCTGACCAAAATGCTTCTTTATTGCCATGAAAAGCGCATAATTTTCCACCCAGGCATTTTTCTTTCTAAAATGAGAAATCTCACCGAGAGAATCTTTGTATCCTCTCTCCTTTGCCTTTTCAAGAATCTTGAAACGACTTTCGTAAATCTGGCCATAATCCACATAACGTGGGTTAGTTCCCCAGTTTTCAGCCTCCACTTCTTCCTTTGTAAGAAGGCCTTCCTCTATAAGCATTTCAAGATCAA
Organism: Pseudobutyrivibrio sp. UC1225; assembly: GCF_900115215.1. NCBI lineage: Bacteria > Bacillati > Bacillota > Clostridia > Lachnospirales > Lachnospiraceae > Pseudobutyrivibrio > Pseudobutyrivibrio sp. UC1225. The sequence continues at coordinate 25,313 of NZ_FOVQ01000018.1, forward strand.
TGAAATAGGGGTTTCCGGCAAAGGTAGAAAAGCTCTGATATGGGCTGTCTCCGTAACTAGTTGGACCTAATGGTAATACCTGCCAGTACTTTTGACCGGCAGCCTTCAGAAAATCCGCAAAGTCATATGCGGCTTTTCCAAAGGTACCTATTCCATAAGGTGAAGGTAATGAAGATATAGGGAGCAAAATTCCACTACTTCTTTTCATAATTTTTAGTCTCCTTAAATTAGCCTTTTACAGCTCCTGCAATAACGCCTTTAATAATGTATTTCTGTAAGCAAATATACATAATTATGATTGGCAATACAGTCATCATAATACATGCCATCATTGGTCCCATCTCAACGTGTCCGTAGCTTCCACGGAAGTACTGAATGAGAATAGGAATTGTCATATATTTCTTTCTGTCGAGAACAAGGTATGGCAAAAGGTAATCATTCCAAAGCCACATTGTTTCGAGAATAGCAACTGATATAAGTGTTGGCTTCAAAATTGGAAGCACAATCTGGAAAAATGTCTGGATTGGGTTGCAACCATCAATCATGGCTGCCTCTTCAATTTCAAGTGGAATTGACTTCATAAATCCTGTGAACATAAATACCGCAAGACCAGCGCCAAAACCAAGGTAAATAATGCAAATATTATATGGTGTATCCAGGTCCATTCTGTCAGCTGTTGATGCAAGTGTGAACATCAGCATCTGGAAAGGAACTACCATTGAAAATACAAATAAAGCATAGCATACCTTTGAGAGAATTCCGTGAACTCTGGTGATGTACCAGGCGCACATTGAAGTACAAATCAAAATCAAAATTGCTGAAGAAACAGTGATTACCAAACTGTATCCAAAGGCTGCTGCAAATCCCTTAGATGAAAGTGCATCAAGATAATTGCTGAAGCCTACAAAGCTCTTTGCATCTGGAAGGGTAAATACGCTGTTAGTGCTGATGAAAGCATCACCCTTAAGTGAGTTAATCAAAATCATAAACACTGGATAAATCCAGCAAACTGCCAGAAGGCACAATACCATGAACACGATAAGACGTGCAACCTGTTCTTTTGCTTTCATTACTGCTGTACCTCCTTTGATTTAGTAATCTTAAGCTGAATCATGGAGATAAGAATAACCATAATACAGAAAATAACTGCCTTTGCCTGACCATAACCCTTCCACTGTGGGCCTGTACGGCTGTAGAAGGTATTGTAGATGTTAAGGGCAAGCATCTCTGATGCGTGAGCAGGCTCACCACCTGTTAATGCAAGGTTCTGATCAAAGAGCTTGAAGCCGTTTGTAATTGTCAGGAACGAACAGATTGTAATAGATGGCATTACATTTGGAATCTTTATCTTGAAAAGAATCTGTCCTGTTGTAGCACCATCAATCTTTGCAGCCTCGATGTAATCGTCTGGGATAGACTGAAGACCAGCGATATAAATGATCATCATGTATCCAATCTGCTGCCAGCACATAAGGATTGTTAAACCTATAAATCCATATGTAGCATTAAGTGCAAGAAGTGGCTTTTCCAAAAGCGAAAGCACACAGTTGATAAGAATCTGCCAAATGTATCCAAGAACGATTCCGCCGATAAGGTTTGGCATGAAGAATACTGTTCTGAAGAAATTTGAACCTTTAATCTTATTTGTAAGTGCAAGGGCAATAGCAAAAGCTATTACATTTATAAGTACTGTTGATACCACAGTAAAAAGCGCTGTGAACCAGAACGAATGCCAGAAATCAGCATCTGTAATGGCATACGCATAATTTCCGAATCCAATGAATGTAGATTTCTTTATAGTAGTAAATTTACAAAATGATAAATATAAGCCCTGAACAAAGGGATAAATAAATCCAACCGAGAATGCAGCCAATGTTGGCAACACAAAAACTGGCCAGTATTTTCTTATTGCTTTTTCCATAATTATTCCTTTTTGAGTATTATTTACAGTGAAACTTTCCAAAATTATGGAGGGCGTTAGGCCTCGCCCTCCAATGTTAGTTATCCGCGTTTTATGCCGTAGCAAGAACCACGAATTGGGAAGAAAAACTCTTCTATGTGAACTGCCCTAAGAGAATGGTTGATTCGGACAGTTTACATCAATATAAAATTAGTGACTTGCAGCGTACTCTGAAGCCCATCCATCAACGAATGCTGAAACAACATCGTCCCATGAACCTGTACCAGCTGCATAAGCTGTAAGAGCTGAACCTACACCGTTCTTCCACTCCTCAGATGGCATTGTTGTGAAGTTCCAAGAAACTGGAGTCTTGCCTGCCTCTGTGTAAGCTCTATCGTTAAGAACGAAAAGGTTTGTTGTATCTGCTGCCTTCTTGAAAGGAATAACACCAATCTGCTCTGAAAGCATCTTTGTACCTGCATCAGATGTTACCATCCATGTAAGGAAATCAATTGTTGCCTGAATATCTTCCTCAGAAGCCTCTGAATTTACACACCAGTAGTTTTCTGTACCTGTGCAAAGTCCCTGATTCTTTTCGTCGCCAGCACCAACATAAATTGGAATCATAGCAAGCTCATCATCAGTCATACCCTTCTTTGTAAGGTTTGCATATTCCCAAGAACCATTCTGATAGAATACTGCCTGTCTGTCAGCAAACTCGTTCTCAGCATCATCGCCTGTCTTTCCAGCAAGATCTGCTGGCTTGCAAGTAGCATTGTTGATGTAGAGATCCCAAATCTGCTTATAGTTGTCGAGGTATGTTCCCTCGATAGCGTCTGTAGAATCGATACCCTTCTCCTGATACTCGAAGTAGATTGGAAGGTTTGCAAGGTGTGTCTTGAATCTCCAGTCAGAAGAACCATCCATACCTGCTGATGTAAATGCTGCGAATCCAAGCTCATCCTTGCGAGCTGTGATATCCTCAGCAACTTTCTTTAAATCATCAAAGCTCTGAATATCTTCTGTTGTGTAACCAGCCTTCTCAAGAAGCTTTGTGTTTGTGATGATACCGTATGACTCGATAACGTATGCGATACCTGCAACTGCATCATCATTGTAAAGTGCGAATGAATCGCTTGTTAACTCGTTGTAAAGTGAAGAACCCTTAAGGTCGTAGCAGTAATCTGCCCAGTTTGCGAGACCTACAGGACCATTTACCTGGAATAATGTAGGAGCCTCATCCTTAACGATTTCAGATGAAAGTGTCTCCTCGTATGTACCAGAAGCTGCTGTGATAACAGTTACAGGAACACCTGTCTCTTCTGTGTACTGCTTAGCAATCTCCTGCCAAGCCTCATCTGCCTCTGGCTTGAAGTTAAGGTAATAAACCTTTCCACTTGCTCCATCAGCTGATGCTGAATCCCCTGCTGAATCTCCTGAAGCGCTTGAACCACAACCTGCAAATGTTGCAGCTGCCATCATTGCGATTAACCCCAGTGCCAATACTCTCTTTCTCTTCATTTCTTACACTCTCCTTTTTGAAGTTTAAAATTTTATGTTTCTCATCCCTATATTCGATAGGAATGTTAAAACCAATTCTTAAACTTCTCGGAAGGACTCACCTTCTCGTAATGTGGTGGACAGTAGTATGTGCTTATGATTCTTCTTTCCTTTAATGATATCAACCACAAGCTTTACTGCCTCATCACCCATTTCTTCCATAGGCTGACAGAGAGTGCTCAAAACCGGATTCATGTACTCAGAAGCCTCAATACCATCGATGCCAATTACTGCTACATCCTTTGGTATTGATTTTCCAGCCTCTCTAAGGGCCTTCATTGCGCCCATAGCCATGTTATCCGAGATGGCAAATACTGCCGAAAAGTCGTTATTCTTTTTTAACCATGCTTTCATGCCTTCATAGGCATCAGCAATGTTGTAACTATTTATAGGAATGATGAGATTCTCATCAAGTTCTATACCAAAATCATTGAGAGCTCTTTCATAACCGGCGAATCTCACCTGACTGACTGAGCCATCATCTGGACCAGAAAGAAGAACTGCAATTCTTCTGTGCCCCTCTTTATAAAGATACTCAACTGCTTCATAGGCAGCCTGATTATCATCTATGCAAACACTTGAATAATCTGATTTATCCAGTGTTCCGTACTGATTATTAAAAGTACAGCAAACAAATGGCACATTTATAGCTGAAACCTGCTCCTTTGTATAATTAAGTCTTCCTCCAAGGAAGATAAGACCAAGAAGCCTCTTATCTCTTTCCATTCTGGCTGCTGCTAAGATTTCATCATCTGATGTGCCAATCTGCTGCATCACCATTGTGTATCCAGCTTTTTCGATCTTGTCAGAAATCTCAGTAATAATCTTTGTATAGAATGGGTTCGAGATACCTCTTACCACCAGTCCAATGTTATCTGAAGATGATTTTCCCAAATCTCTTGCACTGGTATTTGGTATGTAATTGTATTCGTTTACTACAGCAAGGACCTTTTCCTTTGCTGATTCACTGACATCCGGGTGATCATTAAGCACGCGCGAAACCGTGCTAACGCTGACCCCTGCCAGCTTAGCTATGTCTTTGATTGTCATTTGTTTTCCTTCCATTGCATATAAATGCTTTTTTACATGGGGCCTAATCCATGTTATTTGGAAACGTTTCTGGTAACGTTTCCAGTTCATGATTAAATCATAGCCTATCGACTAATCTCAGTCAATAGGCTACAATTTTTTCGCTTTTTACGACAAAAATGCACGACACGTGTCGTGCATTTTTTACAAAATTAATTTATCTAGGTGCGATAAGAGAATTTAAATCTAATCCAATCATTTCGCTGGCCTTTGCTGTGTATTCAGGCTCTCCAGCATGCTTGTAGTAATCATAAGATAGCTTATGTGTGTTGTTATCTCTCATAAGTCCAAAGGCAAGTCCCTGTGGAACCTCGATATATGGATCATCCTTCTCACGTGAAAGAATAAATCCATCGATGTGGCTGTTGTTGTTTACAACCAGCATTGCAAATGTGATAGCTGCGCACTGGATTTCTTCACCCTGTGAGGAAGTGTAGCCCTGCTCAGAAAGCTTAACTGTACGAACTGCACCTGATGGTGAAAGTAATTCTGGCTGGCTAAGGAAATCAGTTACAACATCAATATTATAAATTGAAACGAACTTTGTATTCTGGTTACGCTGAACATTTGCTGTAGGTACCCAAGGTGTAGCTGACTTTAATGGATAGTCATAAGCGTGGAAAGCAAGTCTCCAGTCAATATTCCCCTGTGCTCTGATGTAATTGTTGAACTGAGTAATGAATGCCTTTGCACCATGTGTATTCTTTGTATTAACTGCCCACTGGTGATCTGTACAAATGTAAACATTTGCGTTTGCATTCTCAGATTTGATTGCATTAAAGAGAACGCGGAAGGCATTAGCATACTCCTGAGCATATAATGAAAGATTTCCACCACAGCTCATGTAGTTCCACTCATTCCATGCATTTACCTCATTACCAATAATGAAGTTATCAACACGTGCATTCATTCCAAAATAAGAATGAGACATCCATCTTGAAGCTATGAAAGAGCCTGCTGCTGCAAGTAATTCGATACCTTCAGTAGTTGTTGCATTAAGTCCGTAGTAATTGTGCTTTCCAAGGCCATTAAGTGCGTATGGGCTGATAAATTCACCCTGTGAAGCCTGGTCTACTAAAAGAATCATAGTAACCTGAACACCCTGTGCATTAAGACGTCCAAGATAATTATCAAAAGCAGCTATGTATCTTGTATCAAAGTTATAAGTCTTTCCATTGTAAACATATGGAACACCACTACCACCTGAAATCTTTGAAAGTGGAAGTGAAACTGTAGCCTGCTTTACACCAAGGTCAGCAAGTGTACGCATACCAAGGTTATCTGTGCTGGCATCTGTAAGAATACCCTTCTTACCGTTGTCCATTCTTGCAATGGCACGTGAACCGCATGCCTCTGGATTTGTAATGTACATGCTGTTTGAAGCTGCTGTAAGAGCTCCGCCTTTCATTACACATACAGTAAACTTCTTAAAAAGAACTGACTCAGCTGAGTTCTTATTTAATGGGAAAGTGAAGTTTGCAGCTGCTGCAACTGGTGCCTGTGCAACCTCCTTACCTGTGTTACCTGCCTGATTTGGGTCAGATGCAATAAGATGATAAATACCATCCTCTGAAGCTGTCTGTCCTGAAGCAGCAACTACTACATTGCCACCTTCAATAACTGCGCCTCCAATTGCTACGCCACTAGTGCCCTTTGCCTCTGCTGTGAGGCTTGGCGCCCCAGCAAACATTGTTACAATAAGTGCCAAAGCAATTACACCGCTGGCAATCTTCTTGAAAACTTTCATAAATCCTATAAATCCTTCCTATATTTATCTATCACTCATCATAAAGCTACTCATGGATTTTGTTCCATGAGTAGCCTATAAACTATTTAATTATCTAGCTGTGATTAATGATGTAAGATCAACACCTGCTATTGCGCTAGCCTGTGCGATAATATCTGCGCTTGATGCATTCTGATAGAAGCTAAATCCCATCTTCTGCGAACCATCCATATTGCACATTCCATAAGAAAGTCCCTGTGCAAGCTCTTCTGGATGATCAACCTCTCTGGTAACTATCAAACCATCGATATATCTATTGTTCTCAGCCACAAGGTAAGCGTAAACAAGTGATGCTGCCTGAAGCTCTTCACCTTCATGACTTACATAACCAACCTCTGACATCTTTACAGATCTAACTGCTCCTGTTGATGAAAGCATCTCTGATGAGCATAAGAAATCTGTTAAAACATCTATATTAGCAACTGTAACGTAAGGAGTGCTCTGGCTGTGTGAAACGTTCTTTGAAGTCTCCCATGCTCTTGGAGCATAAAGTGGAGCATTGTATGGATGAACTGCTACTCTCCAATCAACATTTCCTTCGCTCTTAATAATGCTGTTGAGCTTTGTAAGGAATTCCTTACCTGAAATATAGTAAGAAGCCTCTGCTCTTGACCACTGGTGATCAATACATGTATATACGTTTGCGTTTGCATTCTCAGACTTGATTCCGTTGTACATAATACGGAAAGCCTTTGCATATTCCTGCATAAAAGCATCGTTTGAACCACAGTTCATGTAGTTCCAAAGCCACCAAGCGTTAACCTCATTACCAATGATAAAGTTATCTACCTGACCATGACCTGTACCTGCATAATGCTTTGCAAGGTAAGATGCAGCGTTCTGAAGTGCAGCAATACCCTCTGCTGTGTTAGCGTTCATTCCATAATAATTGTGAGCGCCTAAACCATCATATGCATATGGATTAAAGAATTCCTGTGAAGCATTACCATCAACAAGGATAATTACGTTAACCTGCATTCCAAGCTTGTTGTACTTCATAACTGAATAATCGTATCCAGCAAGTCTGTTAATCTGAGAAAGAGGGATATTTAAGTTAACCTGCTTTGCGCCAAGTGCTGCTGGCTGATTCTTATCAGCTACAGACTTTAATAACTCAGGAAGAACACCCTTCTTTCCAAAATCCATACGACCTGGAGCAAGTGATGCACATGCCTCTGGATTTGTAATATACATACTGTTTGATACGGCCTTTAAAGCGCCACCTGACATTACACAAACAGTAAACTTCTTATATAACATAGAATTTGCAGTATCCTTTGCGAGAGGAACTGAAAAAGTTGCTGCTGCAGCTACTGCTGTCTGAGCTACGTCTGTTCCAGCAGGTGCAACCTGATTTACATCAGAAGCAACAAGATGATACATACCATCGTCAGAACCTGCGGTTCCCTGTGCAGTAATATTAACATTACCACCCTGTATTAAAACGCTACCAATTGCAACTCCAGCTGCAGTGCTGGCTGTCTTAGCAGTCTTAGCCTCGGCGGTAAGGCTTGGTGCTGCTGCAAAGGTAGCAACCATTAGTGTCAAAACAAGTGCGATACTAGCAATCTTTCTAAAAAACTTCATATACCAATACTCCTTTCACAGTCGATAGTACTTAACCGTGCCCCATATATGGGGAGTGTAAACACTATACAATATAATTATAAAAATTATGTGAAAACTAATTGCCAAAACGAAATATAACACATAGAATTCACATTTGAAAAGATGTTTTCCTGTGAAATCTTTGTGAAAAACAAAAAAGCCTGTGGATATACCACAGGCCTACATAGTCTATTGTTTATTTACTTTTAATTATGCCTTTGCTCTAGCAATCTCATCTTCGAGCCAAGCGATTACATCCTCCAAGCCTTCTCCAGTCTTGCCGCTAACAAAGAAAATCTTTGCATTTGGATTAAGCTTTAAGATTCTTTCAGTAACCTTTTCCTTGCTAAAATCAAAATAATCAAGTGTATCTATCTTATTAATAAGAACAACATCACTTATTTCAAACATAAGTGGATACTTAAGTGGCTTATCATCTCCCTCTGGGACAGATAAAAGCATAAGGTTCTTATTAGCTCCAACATCGAACTCAGCTGGGCACACAAGATTTCCAATATTCTCTAATATAAGAAGGTCGAAATCTTTTGTATCATACTCCATAAGAGCTCGACTGGTCATATCTGCATCGATATGGCACAGACCCATGTTGTGAATTTGGATAGACTGAACACCAGTGGCATCAGCTACACGCTGTGCATCGATGCTGGTCTCGATATCCACATCCATCTCACCAATCTTATATTTATCCTTCATTCTGTTGATGATGGCAGAAAGTGTTGTAGTCTTTCCTGAACCTGGGCCAGACATTACATTAACAAAAAATGTACCCTGGTCTTTCATCTGCTGGCGGATAGCAGCAGCAGCTGCCTCATTCTCAGCAAATACACTTTCGCCTATTTCAATTACTTTAACTTCACCCATTTATTTATACTCCTTATCTATACTACATTATACAATCCGCCAGTTACACTAACAAGCCTTAGTATTTCTCCGCTCATCTAACACGATTCGCTTGAGAAATCTAAGAGCTTGTTTGTTACTGGCTAGGTTGTGAAATAAAAAAAGCCAGCGACTATACGCTGGCATTGTTATCGGGGAGTGCGACCAAAGTTGCCCTTGGTCGCTGAGTTATGAAAAATTTGGTATTAGCTTTTCGCTAGTACGATAAGTACTATAACATGTAGAAACCGTTTCCGCAAGATGTTTTTTCATATTTTTTTCACAAAATTGTATTTTTCTTGTATTTGGGGCTTACTTTTTCTAACCTAATACACAGGGTGTGTATTATTGTCTAGAAACCAGCAATATCAAGCCTTGCAACCAGTTATGCAAAACATTTTATCTGGTATGTAAAACTCATCATGTTCGACGAAAATGCGGCTTCCAAATTCGACGTCAAATGTAACATTTTTGTAACCAAGCTGTAACAATATTTCTTTATCCCATTGTGGTCTATCAAGAGTACTGATTGTCAGCATGTGATAAATATCATGACATTCATCTTTCATGCTATCTGGAATCTTGCTGTGAGCAAGATTCTCAGGGCTCTTAAGATTGTGGGCGCCTTTAGCGTATTCAGCATCGAAATTAATGAGAATACCGCCCTTTTTAAGCACTCTAAGCCAATCACGATAAGCATCGACTGGATGTGGAAGTGTCCATGTGAGATTTCGTGTAATAACCACGTCAAAAGTCTCATCCTCAAAATCCAGACTCTCTGCATCACCAGTAACGGCTGTAGCCTGAGCAGAAGACAATCCATACATACGAATCATCTCATTGGCCTTAGTAATCATCTCCTCTGTAAGATCGATTCCTGTAACCTGATGGCCCAGCTTTCCAAGAATAACCTCGAAAAAGCCTGCTCCACAGCCTACATCCAATATCTTAAGGCTCTTCCCCTGTGGCAGAAGCTTCTCAATCTCTCCTGTCCAGCGGGCGGCTTTATTACTTTCTATTTCATCATGACGAAGATCGAAAAAGCTGTCAGCACGCTTTGTCCAATAGCCTTCTACTTTCTCTTTAATATTCTCTGCCTCTTCTTCGAAGGCAATATGATGTAACTCACCCATTTTTATTTCCTAACTAACTTCACCATAAAAAGCGGTGTAGATTTATAATTTACTAATTCCTTTTGCGAATAAACCAGCTGGCCTACATCCTCCTGAACGGTCACCTGGCCTGCCTGTAGCTCTGTGAGATATTCCAAATCCCACTGTGGACGAAGCTTTGCTGTAAGTGGCATCTTGCCTGCGATAACTTCCATCTTGTCGAAATCATCTCCGATATTGTAGTCGCCATAGCCTTCCTCAGCCACGTGCTGACGATCCTCATCATAGGCCGCCTTCTTATCTTCATCTATAAGATATCTGTACCAGTTGGCATCAAAAACCATCATAAGCCCATTTGAACGCAATACTCTTGTCCAATGCAGATAAGCCTTTGCCGGGTCTGGAAGATTCCAGGTAAGATTTCTGGAGATGACCACATCAAAGCTGCCATCCTCAAAATCAAGATTCATGGCATCTCCCTGAACAAACTGAATCTGCTTTGCAAGCTCGCCAGCATTAGCCTTTGCCTCTTCTATCATAGTCTCTGCAAAATCAAAGGCTGTGACCTTGTAGCCTGCCTCTGCAAGAATGATAGAAAGGAATCCTGGGCCTGCGCCAATATCAATAATGCTGATATCAGCTGGCTCTCTGTCAGGGAAGGCTGTTGCAATCTCCTTAGTCAAAAAAGACGTCCAATTTTTTCTTTGGACGCCTGATAATTCTTCTCTATTAACTTCCGAATAACCTGCTGCGCGCTTAAGCCAGTAGGCCTTGTTTTCTTTTGTTAAATCTGCGTTCATATCTGTAACTATACCACACCTGTCCATTATTCCAAACCACAGTTACAGGATTGAGTCAACTAAAGACTTAGTGTACTCAGCCTGTGGATTATTGATGATATCATCCGGTTTGCCCTGCTCTACAATCTGCCCATCATAAAGCACTAAAACTCTGTCGCAAAAGCTCTGTACCAAGGCAAGGTTGTGACAGATAAAAATAATGCTTAAATCCCTGGTTTTACGGAGCTCATCCAAAAGCTCGATTATCTGTTTCTGCACTGTTACATCCAGAGCACTTGTTGCTTCATCACAAACAAGAATGTTTGGCTCCACCGCAAGAGCTCTTGCAATCGCAGCTCTCTGGCACTGTCCACCACTAACCTGATGAGGATATTTGGTGGCAAACTCAGGTGTAAGCCCTACCTTTTCTAATAACTGCGCCACCATTGTCGCTGCATCGGATGCTGAAACACCTCTATTTCGCAAAGCTTCGCCTATGCTATAGCCAAGAGTTTTTCTTGGATTAAAAGACTCTATAGGATTTTGGAAAACCATCTGTATTTTGCTGTAAAGCCCCAACGGATTCTCACGTTTCTGGCTTTGAATATCATTATCGCATATACGAATTTCTCCAGCAGTTGGAGCAATCAGGCCTGTAATCAGTCTTGCCACAGTACTTTTTCCACTTCCTGATTCGCCTACGATACCAAGAGTCTCACCTCGTTCAAGAGAGAAGGAAACTCCCTTGACTGCAAGTGTGTCAGAGTTTCCACGACTTATGAAATTTTTACTCACGTTATTAACAGTAATCATCTCATCCATTAGACAATCTCCTGACGCCTCTTAAGTCTTGGCACTGCTGACAGTAGCATCTTAGTGTAATCATTACTTGGATTATGAAGTATTTCCTTTGCCGGACCATACTCCATCATATATCCATCCTTTAAAACAAGGACGGTGTCAGCCATGGCAGCTGCCACGCTGATGTCATGTGTAACAATAATTATGGCTGTTCCAAATAGTTCTCGAAGAGCAAGCATCTCCTCCACCACCTGCTTTTGAACTGCCACGTCCAAAGCGCTGGTAGGTTCATCTGCCAAAAGAATAGATGGATTTAAAAGCATTGTAATTGCAATGGCTGCTCTTTGGTTCATTCCTCCGGAAAGCTCAAATGGATAACTGTTCCACAGCTTTTCTGAGTCTTTGAAATTTAACTTTTCAAATAACTCTAATGCTTTCGCCTTTGCTTCATCCTTGTTTATCTTTCTATGGGCAGACATGCTTTCCAGTATCTGATCTCCGATAGTTCTGATTGGGCAAAGTGAACCTTTTGCATCCTGAAAAATCATTCCGATTTCTGCGCCACGAATTTGACGCATCTCTTTTTCACGGAGGGATAAAAGATTTGTGCCTTTGTAGCTAATCTCTCCTTTGGTCACTTTCCCATTATCATTTAAAAGCCCCAAGGCGGAGCGAATCAGGGTGCTTTTTCCACTACCTGATTCGCCCACCAGAGCCAGTATTTCTCCCTCATGTAAAGAGAAGCTAATGTCGTGAACAACGGGAAGCTTCTCGAAGGAAATATCTACATTTTCGTAAGTTAATAATGAATCCATATTATTCGATATCTAAATCTGCTGTGAACTCATAGTAATCACTTGGATGTGCTACAAGTCCTGTTACGTTTGACTTTGTAATCATGCTCATACGAAGGAATGAACAGAATACAAATGCATTGTCATCGAGAATCTGCTGCTGCATCTTGATTGCAATATCACCTCTTGCATCTGCATCAAAGGTAGCGTTCATCTCATCAGCTAGCTTCTGAATCTCGTCACTGTGATATCCGCCACGGTTCTTTGATGAATCATCTAAGCAGTGAGTTGTGAAGAAGTACATTGGATCGCCAATTCCGCAAGTAACGAAAGCTGCTGCATATACATCCCATGTGTCCTTCTCTGCTACGATTGTTCCGTGGTCTGCTGTAACATTAAGCTGAATATCAAAACCGATATCTTTAAGAGTTGCCTGTGCAGACTCAGCAAGGAGTGGAAGCTCCTGACGGCTTGGATAACTAATCCATCTGATAGTAAGAGTCTGTCCATCCTTCTCACGGATTCCATCTCCATCTGTATCTACCCAGCCTGCTTCCTCAAGAAGAGTCTTTGCAGCTTCTGGGTCATAGCTGTCTGTCTTAACTACATCTCCACCAAATGTGAAGTTATCTGGGAAGGCGCCAATACCAACATAGCCGTAGCCATTTAATAACGTATTTACGAATCCCTCTTTATCGATACCCATAGCAAGTGCCTGGCGAACTGCATCATCCTTGATTACAGGTGAATTGTAGTTCATCTGGCAATAGAAAGCACGGCTTGTAGGTGTGCCTGTAAATACATAATCATCATTTTCAAATAATGGATAGTTTGCATATGCCATTCCATAGGCTGCATCAATGTCACCATTCTGAAGTGCAAGAGCAAGTGTATCACCATCAGAGATTGTGATGACCTTTGCCTCGTCAATCTTTACTTCACCGTTCCAGTAATTCTCATTCTTTACAAGATTAAGGTGGTCACTTGTAACAAGCTCTGTACATACAAATGGTCCTGTGCCCACAACGATACCATCAGCATTTCCTTCCTCAACATCTATTACGCATCCATAAGGATCGCAAAGGTAATTAATAAGTGTAGGCTTTGGTGTAGTTGTCTTAATTGTAAGAGTCTGACCATCAGCCTCTATTGTATCAATAGCAAGATCTCCTGCTGCTCTTTCATGAACAGCTACAAGATCCTCGATGCAAGCCTTTACAGCTGCTGCATCAACATTCTTGCCATTTGAGAAGGTTACACCATCCTTAATAACAATCTGCCATGTAAGCTCATCTATATTTTCATAGCTCTCTGCCACCCATGGCTCAAGCTCCATATTGTCGTTGAATTTAAATAATGTCTCTCCAATGCCGTAACGGATGCATGCCCATCCACAATAAGTATCGTGTGGGTCGATGTTTGCCTCCTCGTTTTCTGCATTAAATGTTGTGTCTCCAAATGTGAAGGTCTTCTTGCCATCTGTTACCTGCGCTGTATCTGAGCCTGACTCAGACTTTGCTGCACCGCAACCTGTAAATGCGGCGACTGTAAGCGCCATTGCAAGACATACTGCAATTGACTTCTTTAATCCTTTCATATTTCATACTCCTTTCTCTATATGGCGCGGTTACTTAGGATCCAAATAATCCCTAACCGTATCACCCAACAAATTAAAAATTACTACCGAGACGAAAATTGCAAATCCCGGTGAAAGTACCACCCATGGATAGGTCTGAAGCATGCTTCGTCCGTTTGACATCATGCTTCCCCACTCTGCTATTGGTGGCTGGGCTCCAAGTCCTAAAAAGGAAAGGCCTGCAAGCTCCATCATCATTGTTCCTATATCAAGCATTGATGTAACCAAAATTGGTCCCGTGATATTAGGCAATATATGGCGAATAATAATCTGTACTGGACTATCTCCTGCCAGCCTTGCTGCCTGGATGAAGGACAATGCCTTCACGGATAATGTCTGGCTTCTGGCAACTCGCGAATACTTCGGCCAGCTTATGACCGCCAGGGCTATTACCGCGTTAACGATTCCTCCACCTAAAAGGGCTGCCACAGCAAGGGCGAATACAAGCCCAGGAAAGGCTAGGAAGAAATCTGATATACGCATTACCACCGAATCTACTTTGCCTCCGCAATAGCCGCATATAACGCCTACAGCGGTACCAAATATTGTAATGATAGCAACCAGCGCTAAGGTTGATAAAATACTGGCTCTTGCACCGATGATTATTCTGGAAAACATGTCTCGGCCATAAGTATCTGTACCCATTAGATGGGCCGCTGATGGAGCATTATAGCTCTGGGCCAAATCCTGTGCATATGGATCAAAAGGACATAAGCTTTCAGCAAATATGGACACCAAAATCAGGGTCGATGCCAATATCGTAAATACGATAAGTTTTTTCCTTGGCTTCTTATTCATTGCTTGTGTCCTCCAATCTGATTCGTGGGTCTAACAGCCTGTAGGATAAATCCGTAATCAGATTAACTGTCACATAAATAATAGCCATCCACATTACATAAGCCTGTATGATTGGATAGTCACGCATGTTGATGGCATCCACAGCCATCTTGCCAACGCCATCCCACATAAAGATGGATTCTACGATGGCAGTACCGCCAAGAAGGCTTCCTATTGAAAGTGCAAGCAGAGTAATGATAGTTACCAGACACTCTCTCATAACACTCTTCCATAGAATCACAGAAAACTTCACGCCACGTGATTTCGCTCCCAAAATATAATCCTTGCTCAGCTCATCAAGAACTGTAGCTCTTACCTGACGAAGATACTTTGCGCTCATGGCGATAGCTAATGTGAAAGTAGGCATAGCTACAGCCGATAAACTCATATCCTTGGAAATGATTGGGAACCACCCTAATCGAATACCAAGGAAATACATCAGCACAAGGGATACGAAAAAGTTTGGCATACTGTTGCCAATAAAGCTGATGAATCTGATTAAATAATCCCAAAATTTATTTTTGTAAACTGCAGAAATGATGCCTAAAGGGATTGATATTACTATGGTAAGTAAAATAGATGTAACTGTAAGAAATAGTGTAGCTGGTAGCTTTGAAATAAATGTCTCGAAAACATCCTTTCCTGACACATAGCTCACACCCATGTCACCATGGAGAAGCTTTCCAAACCACACAAAATATTGAACTAAGAAAGGCTTATCCAATCCAAGCTCTGCCTTCGCAGCCTGAAGCTGCGCCTCTGAAACTACCTGCCCGGTGTTCAGCATTTTTTGCTCTACAACATCGGACCCAGCCAGTCGCATCATAGCAAAAGACAAAAACGTGATTGCAATAAGTATTGGAATCAATTGTAAAATGCGTTTTATACTATATTTCAAAAAAGAATACCTCTCAAACTAACTAAATAGAGACAGTTTAGTTTACATCCTAAAATCCGCCCTATCAAGATAGTTGAGAGGTATTTATTATTCATATATTGAATTGTGGTATTCCACTATGGAATGTTTCACCAAGCACCGCCACCGCCGCCTGAGTCTCCGCCGCCCGAGAAATCACAGCTTGAGCCGCAATCAGAATTATCGGCATACGACCACCAGTGAGAATTGTCAGCTTCTCTTGTTGTTCGCTTTGAGTAGCCTCTTGAATCGTATGGCACATAATCATGCTTACCTGTCAGAGATTCCTTGAAGCGTTTCGCAAAAGGACGTCTTGCGAATTTTCTATTACCGCGTCTAATCATTCTATCAAGCTCTTTATTCAGCTGCTGAATAGTCATAAGGTCAAGACCTTTAAACCACTCAACCTTTGGAACATTGATATCATGCTTTTCAAAATGCTTTTTCCACTGTTTTTCCAAACCAAATGCATAAGCATATGGCAGAATAACATAGTAGTAATTTGGATTTTCTGCCACAAGCTCTTTAAGCTTTTCAGGCTGAGGAAATCTAATAAATTCATATAAGCCGCATACCTTATTACGGATTTCTGTGCTCTTTCTAGTTTTCCAATTAGCAGAATAATGACTTGTGAAAAAGCTTAAGGATTCAACAGCGCGATAAAACTCTTTTTTCTGCAACCCCTTCTCTGTAATTACTCCGCCAGCTCTCATGCCCTTAAACATTCCAAGAAGAATTTCCTTTTCGTCAAAGGTGCATTTTTTGTAGTCGTCCTTCTTTAACGTAAATGCGAATATATTGTCTTCTTTTATACTGATATCAAAAAAGCCTTTATTTGCCAGATATGGAATCATAACCAGAACTTTATCTGTCCTGCGCATTGTACGAATTACCTCTGCCTCACGTGGTGAAATCCCATCTGGTGGATAATACATCTGCTTACAATTCTTATATCTCTTAGGAATTCTTTTTATAAGCTTTACAATGCCCTTTATTAAGAGAACTATCAGGACTACCAGAAGGATTTCAGCTAACATTAAGCAGAATATATAAATCCCACCAATAATCTTCCCATAATCAATTTGCTTTTTTGCTGGTGGCACATATTTAAAATAACCCTCCGGCAATGAAGCCCTCACTGTGAATGCCTCTCCCGGCTTAAGTTCATGATGATAACTTCCAGAAATAGTTCGTCCATTCACCGACGCTTCAAATGGATTATCAAGCTTGGAATACTCTACTTTAGATGAATCGAAATCTTTAGGAAGATTAATCTCCCAGCTTACATTCTCAATGTAGCAATCCCAGCCTTTACCAATAATGTTAAAGACGAATTCATCCTCATCTGGAAGCGGATCCTCAGATTCCACCACATAATCATAATTAAATGTGTAAGTATGCTCATCATCATATTTATAATACTTAACACCAACCTTTACTGTTCGTGTGGAATTGCCCCAGCTTGAGTCCGATTCATCATATGATATAAAGCTATTTGCAGTATCACTTTCTACATTAAGATTTTCTACCTTTGCCTTTATCCTACTCTTACTTCCATCAGGACGGACTCTTTTATGATTCTCACTGAAAACCCTCACCGGACCATGATGAGGCTTTACAAAGTTGTAATCGATTGTCTCTGTAACAGAAAACACATTGTTTTCTTGAACATCCACCTTTAAATCAATTGACTCGATGTAATAATCTTTCTTTGATGCTGCATCAGCTGTCAGCGGGGTAAGTAGTCCTAATGCTGTACACAATACCAGCACTAAAATTCTTAAGTTCTTTTTCATATATCTTCTTCCAAATCTAAATAACTGATGTGGGCTATTCTACTATTTTTTCCCAGACTAGTAAATGTGGATATGTAACAAAAAAGACAGCAGGTAATTGCTTACCTGCTGTCTCAGAGTGTAGACAAAGAGGATGCTGCAAAACCAAGTTTTGCAGCATCCTTTCCTTTTTTCTAAGATTCTATTTTTATTTTTGTGTAAAAAGACCTGTTTTTAGGCCATTTTCAATTCCCATTCTTGCTGTATTTTTGCTAGCTTCTTTAAATTCATACACGCAAAGGTAAGCGCAACCTTCATTACCATGCGCGCCTTACCATACATCTGTGTATATCTGAAACCATGATTCTCTTTAGCTGTCCCAAAGATTCTTTCAATGGTTTCTTTTCTGTGAGAGTATAAATCTTTCATACCTAAGGTCTGTCTTATATCTTCACATGCTTCCATGTATTCTTCCCAGACATGACGAGTTACAAT
>NZ_FOVQ01000022.1:0-21185 GCF_900115215.1 Pseudobutyrivibrio sp. UC1225
ATGATGATTCTTGTAACACTCGGACAGCATTCCTGTAACTCCCGGACAGCGTTCCTATAACACTCGGACAAGGTTCCTGAAACATCCGGACAAATGACATCGCAATTCTACTCACTTAGAATGTATGTAAATACATTCTAAGGAGGGTAATGAAATGAGGTGTCTACCAATGATGACTATTACTGAAATCCTTCGCTTGAAGGAAGAAATTCATCTAACTTGTCGTGAGATTGGAGAAGCAGCTGGCTGTTCAAAATCAACTGTTTCTGAAATTTTGTCACGCTGCAAAAAATGTGGGCTCACATACCAAGATGCTTTACAATTATCTCCTGCTAGAATTAATGAGCTCATTTATCCTGACGCTTTTGGGCGTAAGCAAACCAAAGAAGAACCTGACTGGGAGGTTTATCACAAGGAGTTACTTGATAATCCAAGAAGAAACCTCCAATACATTTGGCAGGAAGAATACCGTCCTGAGTATCCTGATGGATACAGTTACAGCAGATTCTGTGCCAAGTACAATGAGTGGAAAGACAACACTGGTAAAAATGTTGTCATGCCTCAGGAAAGAGAGCCAGGCAAGGAACTATTTATCGACTGGATTGGCGATACGCTTCCTTGTGTCGTGGATAACATCACAGGTGAAAAACATGAAGCTCATTTCTTTGTTACAACACTTGGTGACAGTTCGTATCCATTTGTTGAAGCTTTTCCTGATGAAACACAGCTTAACTGGAATCAGGCTCACATAGATGCCTTTGAGTGGTATGGTGGTTTGCCACGCATACTTGTTCCAGATAATTGCAAGACAGCTGTTGTGCATACAAACCTTTATGATCCAAAGATTAATGAGGCATACAATGCATTGGCTCGTCATTATCAGGTCGCTATTATCCCAGCAAGAGTGCGTAAGCCTCGTGATAAAGCCTCTGTTGAATCCGGTGTTGGCTGGCTTGAAACCTGGCTTCTAGAATGGCTTAAGGGACGAATCTATTACAGCTTTGAAGCTCTTAATCACGACATAAGAGAACGTGTCCTAGAGCTTGTTGAAGTAAAATTTAAGCATCGTCCTGGAACAAGAAAAAGTAACTTTATTGCTATAGATAAGCCAGCACTCAGGCCATTACCACAGGACCGTTTTGAAGCCTTTACAACTAGGAAAGTAAGCAAGGTGCCAAACAATTATCATGTAAAATTTGCTGATTTTTATTATTCTGTTCCGTATAGCTACTATAAGCGTAGTGTTGTAATTCATGCCTATGCTAAGAAGATTGAAATCTTCGATAGCGTTGGAAACAGAATCGCTATACACCAAAGAAGGTACGCAGGTCAGCGCTATGTAACCACTACAGAGCATATGCCTGATAATCATAAAGCCATTGCTGAATTCAATGGATTAAATGGTACTTACTACAAGCAAAAGGCTTTTAGGATTGGTCCAAACACCTTTAACTTTGTTGATAAGCTTTTAGCCTCTTATGAGTTTGAAGAGCAGGCTTATAAATCCTGCATGGCTGTAATAAACTTCAGCCATACTTATGGTGATACCAGAGTCGAGAATGCCTGTGAAAAAGCACTTAGTCTTAACTCTGTCACATATACAACCCTGAAAAACATTCTTAAGAATGGTCAGGATATGTTACCAATTAAGCAAAGCAGTTCCGATGCGGACACTCCAACTCCACACCATGAAAATCTCCGTATCGGAGAATGGATGTAAAGGAGGTGCCCATCATGAATTATCAAACTGCCGAGCAATTATCAGCCATGAAGCTGCATGCAATGCGTCTTGAGTATGCAAGACAGGATGAGTTACCAGCATCAGAAGATTTACCTTTTGATGAGAGGATGGCAATGATTGTCACTGCTCAGTACGACGCAAGGCAACGGGCAAAAACTGACAGACTTATAAAACTAGCTTCTCTCAGAGAGCCAACGGCAACGCTAGAGAACATCGATTTTGATTCCATCAGAAAACTCAAGAAAGCTGATGTGGCAAGGCTGTCTGATTGCCAGTGGATTAAAAATGGCAATAACCTAATAATCACAGGCGCCACTGGTGTGGGTAAGACCTACTTGTTATCAGCCTTTGGTAGAGCGGCCTGCATCTTTGGCTATTCGGTTAGATGTTATAGAACTACAAGACTTCTAACTGACTTAACCATAGGCAAGGGCGATGGCTCCTACAATAAGCTGATGCGTGACTTGGTAAAACCTGATTTGCTCATTCTGGATGATTTTGGAATGAAACAACTGGACTTGCCAATGACTCAGGATTTCCTTGAGGTTGTAGAAGAACGTTACCATCATCAAAGAGCTATCGCTATTTCAGCACAGCTTCCAGTGAAGGAGTGGCCTTCGGTTTTCAAGGATCCAACTATTGCAGATGCGGTACTTGACAGAATAGTGCGAAACGCATATCGTTTCGACCTAAAAGGTCCATCAAGAAGACCTACGGTGGAACATCAGCCAGCTGACGCTGGAGATGACAGTTCCAACGCAAACAATTATACTGAAGGAAAATAGATGTCATCTTGTCAACTTGGTACAGGAATCCTGTCCGGATGTTATTAGAACCGTTGTCCGGATAATACAGGAACCATTGTCCGAATGTTACAGGATGCTTGTACCAAATTGGCAAGAATAATCATATGATTTTATGCATATTTCAACTGCCAGTAAACGCGGCTGATGAAAATTTCACTGACTCTATAAGTTTATCTGAAATTAACTTAAAAAATGGTGAAACTATTTCTTTTGATGATTATTAGATAACATATTATGAAAATACAGTATCGAATAATAATCATATATCTTTACTCCAAGCAGGTACAACTACTACGTACACCACCACCACAACATCACATTATGCAATTAATGATAAAAATAACATAGCATATGACGTTGTACAAATTACTAATTATACCTATGATTTTAGAACAGTAACCATCAACAAAAGCGACAGTAAATTATCAATTACTAGTAAAACTGGAAAATCAGCAAATGTAACAGAAAATACTATAGCCAATAGTAATTCAAATTCTGCAACATATACTGTTGCGTATACTCTGCCATTTACATCGAAAAATCTGTCATTTAGAGATGTTGTGACAGTGTACGCAAATGGAACTCATAGTAAAGCTCATTATCAATAAACATTATGAACAATAAAAAATTAATTATTGGATCTATAGTATTTATAATTTGCATAGGATTTACTATTATAATATGCTTTACTACCGCAAATAAAACGAGTGCTGATGAAACATACTATATCATTGAAGATGAAAGTATTGATTATGATATAGACGAAGAGACAACAATATACTTACCTGATTAACAATCATGCAGAAAGGAACGCAAACAATTTGCGTTCCTTTCTTGTAATAATCAAAAGTATCCTAATTATATTAATCCATTCGCGCATCAATTCTTGCTTTTCATGCAGTTCATATTGTCAAGTATTTGGTTAATGTTATATTTAGAATTAGCAGTTGCAACAGCGAAAAAATACATTTACAGAAAGAGAGGTTTGTGTAATGAAAAAAATAACAAAAAAACTATTATCTCTATTATCAATTTGTCTTATATTATATAGTTCAAGTATTATGGCTCAAGCTTCATATACTCAAAACTATACGCTATACGACTACAAAACATCTATAAATAATTATAATACTACTTATGGAACAACATTTGCCATCGTAGATTATGATGCTTTTTACGCTAATGTATATAACAAAATGTCTCCTGATGATTTAGTAAAATCATTATCAGATAAAAGTTATTCTTTAGAAATAGAAAAAGAACCTCAATATGATGCAGAATATATTATTCAGGCAGAACCAAATCAAGCTATTAGATATAATCAAACAATAAAAGATGGTGGTTATAGTGGAACAGTATTCGCAACTATCGAAACTAGATTTCCAAACGCAAACAAAAGATACTTTGTAAAATACATAAATTCAGGCTATGCAAAGAAAAGTTCCGGTTATTATCTCTCAACTACTTCAACCTCTTGTGTTTCTTGCTCATCTACTTGTTGCGTTGTCAAGTACCAAGGTTCGTGGGTCAATGCTAAGACAGGCATTTGCGATTGTGTATTAAAAACTTATAGTGTACCATTTACACCTTAAATCTGTTATGAAGAGAAAAATATATACTATATTAGGTGTTTGTTTTATAATACTTCTAGCTTTATATTTATGCTATTATACTAACCACAAGCACCACAATATTGATGATCATGAAACAATTAGAAAAGAACAAGAACGTATTTCCCCTAGCGAGGATGGAGTTGAATATATTATTCCCAATGAACCTGCTCAAAACTTACCAATCGATGATTCTAAAGAATGGAATTACATACCATTGAATTAATAGCACCGTTCATTTCAATTCCTACATAAATAATACTATCTTTTTTATAGAAAAACAGACTGTCGATTTTTTTAGAGTCTGTTTTTTCTTTGCATTTCTTTACTTACAATTTATTGGTTATCTTTTTTGAGTTATATAACTATAACAATGAATCTTTTTCTCTTCTATTTTTACATTGAATAAATTGACATATTTATATATAGAAATTATATTTTATAAACAATATGTAAAATACTATAACAATATACTACAAGGAGACGAGACAAAATGAAAAAAAGATTTTTCATAATGATACTATTATGTGGATTGATTATTACAGGATGTAAAAATCAAAAAGATGATAATGATGAAATGATTGGACTATCAGGAGATACTGTTATAGCTCCACAGGAACAAAAAGATGATATGCAGATAATAGAATCACAGTCTGATGAAGCTAAAGAAGAAAATGATTATTCAAGTTATTCTGGAGTTTGGACAACAGATGGCATTAGCAATGAAGAATTACTTGAAAGTGGTGGCACAAAACTAACTCTTAATATTACAAACGGAAATCAAGCATCCGGTTCTATCTTCTCTCAACAAGGAATAACTGATCGTATTGCTGATATAGATTTTTCTGGAGAAATCCATGATAATCAATTAATTTATTCATTTACTGATGATGGATGGGATGGCAAAGGAACTCTAAATTTTACTTTTGCAAATAATGAAATAGACTTAAATATAACCGACTACGTTATGTCCGAGGATAATCTCTCTGGTTTTGGAATTAGTGGAAGTTATGTATTTCTCCCATCAAAAACCAGCGAAAAAGATAACAGAAATAATTGTTCTTTCTATCCTGAAATAATAGATTATTTAGAAGCTCACGGACGTACTGATACCTCAAATACAACTGAACCACTTTTTAATACGGATAGTCAATATTATACTGCTGAGGATTTTACTGACGCACCGAAATCAGTTATACGAGTTGCAAAAAATGAAATATATGCTCGACATGGTTACATTTTTAATGATTCAGATATGAGTAATTACTTTAATGGAATGGATTGGTATACTCCATCAATTGTTCCAGCAAATTTTTCAGATAATGTTTTCAATGAATATGAACAGGCAAATTTAGAATTGTTGAATAGTATCCAATAAATATTAAAAGGAGGTCATAAAATTTTATGACCTCCTTCTTTCTGATACTATTATAATTATACTGTGCTTCCCTTAGCAGCTACAGCATCTTTGAGTATATATCCATTTGATGTTCCGCCGTTAGTTCCATATCCAGTAATTTCGCAATTATCAGCACTTCTCCACACCTTGCTTACCTTATCAGAGAAATTACCTTCGATAGTATATACCTTGTTGGTATTTTTATCATATCCTACTACAATAGCAGTATGCGATGCACCATTGCTTTTCAGGAACATTATATCTCCATACTTAGGAGTATAATCTTTCTTATACTGGAATCTTTCTTTTTCAATATATGCAGCCATACCGGCAGATACTCCCTCGTATCTAGGAACAAGACCATTAGGATTCGACTTAGTGATAAGGATACCAGCCTGATTAGCACACCAAGATACAAACATTGCACACCAAGGCTCTCCGTTATCACCATACCACTCACCATACTTCGTAATATTCTCGCCTTTTTCTTTATAGCCAAATTCACCCAAAGCAACATTTACAAATCTTTCCAAGCTGGAATTATCTGTAGTACCTGATGAACCTGATGTTCCAGTATTACTTGAAGAATAATTCTTTGCAGCATCATATGCATTATTTCTTCTAGTTGAGTACTGGTTCATAACAGAGTTATTCATTGCAGCTGCGTGAATCTTTTCCAGGGTTATTTCTCCTGATATTGACTCCACAATTTTTTTTGTCTGCTTTGGGCTTTGATTATATAAATCTGCGTAATATATCAATGCATGTTCATCTTTAATATTACACTTCCTACCGTAATCAATATAACCTGAAACATCTGCTCTAGCTGTTTCATCCTGAATTGTATGACCAAGTTCACTACCTAATAATATCTTAACAACAGTTTTTTCATTTACTGTAAGGTATCTACCAACAAATACACTTCTATCTGCTTTAATTTCAGAAACTAATTTTGAATCTTTCCCCAAAGCATTTTCTACTGCTTTCGCATCACGTGTATACATAGCTACTAAAAGATCATGAGCACGTTCCTCATACCACTGTAAAATACCGATACTAATAGGGTCAGTCTCATTTATTGCAGTATAGTTTCCTTCGCCATTAAGTATTACATGAATAGCATAATCAATTAAGTCGCCTGAATTATTAATCAAAGGCTCCGGTGAAACATTAGAAGTCGTTGTATCTGGGGTATATTTTATAGCACTAGTGGAATATAATACATTGAGCGTTTTTTCGCCAGCTACACCATCCATATCTAAACCATTACAACGCTGGAACTCATAAACTGCAGCATAAGTACCAGATCCAAATGATCCATCAGCACCCGCACGACCACATGAATATCCTAATTCAATTAATCGCTGCTGCATTCTTTTTACAGAATCTCCCGACATACCTTTCTTTAATACAGGAGATTCTACATTTTTTATCGCTGTGTTAGAAAAAAGCTTTGTTCTTGTATTTTCTCCTACAATACCATCAGTACTTAGCCCATTGCGCTCCTGAAATGCTACAACTGCATTATAAGTACCCTGTCCAAAGTCGCCATCAGCACCAGCATTACCACACGAATATCCAAGTTCAATTAATCGCTGCTGGACCTTCTTAACTTCATCACCTTTAGAACCAAGCTTAAGGATAGTAACAGTATCATTCTTGATGGCAGAATTAGAGAAAAGGACTTCTCTTGTTTTAGGACCAACCTTGCCATCGAGACTCAACCCATTCTTCTTCTGGAAAGCAACAACTGCATTGTATGTTCCCTTCCCAAAGTCACCATCTGCTCCTGTTGTACCACATGAATATCCTAAAGCAATTAAACGCTCTTGCACTTTCTTAACCTCGGTTCCCTTGGACCCAATTTGAAGAACAACTGGTTTATTACCTGCCTCCTTTAACAGCTGCATTGTTTTTGTTCCTACCATGCCATCTGCTGTTAATCCATTCTTTTTCTGAAAATCAAGCACACTACTATAAGTCTTATCACCTGCTACACCATCAGCTGTCCCAATACTATAGCCTGCCTTTATTAATGCGTTCTGAATTGGGATAATCTGCTTCTTCATTGAATTCCATGTTACGTCGTTAACTACACCCGTTGCTGAAAGACCATTCTTAGACTGAAACTTCTTTACAGCGGTCTCTGTACCAGCTCCAAAAATACCGTCTGTACCATTCGGATTGATACATAACATTCTTAACCCCTGCTGTAAATACTTTACCGTATTGTTACGATCTCCTCTTTTTAAATTCATTTTTATTCCTCCTAAATAATGTGTTTTTGCGCACGCATTAAAAAAAAAGAGAAATAAACATTAAATGTAAACAACAATTAAAAATATTATGCGCAAGTAGGTGGCTATAATCACCCTCCATCAGTTTTCTGCACAACCAGGTATTCATTTCCGGTTATGAAAACCGCCTAATTATTTGATGTTTCAAATTCCTAGGCAGTTTAAACTCTTCTAATTCAGACTTAATATCATTTATAATTTCATTGGAAGTGAGTCTAATGAGCTGCATTGAGGATGTCAATTCCCCCGCATAACTTATTTACATAAAAACCCAATAACATAATAAAAAGACCAAGGCCTAAACCTTGATCTTCGTGTTACCAATGTTATTAAAATAGATTTATATCTTTCTATAAAAGTAAACGTTAAATAGGTTTACCGTTTACGATTATAAACAACTAGAGTGACTGTTTTGGACACAATTGTGTCCTTCCTACTTTTTATTTTTAGTATTGTAAAAGCCACTATACACACCGGTATAATGGCTTATATATAATCCTAAATTTCCCCCTCCGATTCTATTCTTATGAGCAGTTTATGCTCATTGCATGTCCATCAGCACCTACAGGCTGATTATCCTTGTAGTTATTGTAAATCTCTGCTATTTCTTCCTGGGAAAAGTCGGGAAAGCAGGTGTACAGAGTCTCCAGGTCCATACCTGTGCTTACAAAGCTTTCTACTGTCATTTGGTCTTTCTTATTCATAACTTTATCTCTCCTCCAGCGTATTTTTGAATCTGAGCTCTATATTCTTCTCCTAGATATGGACAGCATTCGTCTATGCTCATAAGTCTGGAGCTTTTAGCTCTGTTGCATGCCTTACATAATGGTATAAGATTCCTGATGTCATCTGTCCCACCATGATACTTTGGAATGAAGTGATCTATGGTGCGCTTATCAGCCTCAACAGCCTTGCCACACTTGGCACAGATACCGTTAGTCTTAGCCCATATTAAATTCTTGAGATTCTCTTTGCGCTTTCGTCTTTTCATGATTTTATAAAAGTGCTGCTAGGCCAAGGCTCAGAAGCTGATATATAAGAATTGGCAAGATTCGATTCAGCCCACAAATCGAGATTAGACTTCCATATATATGTGATTGTCACTCAAATTACCATTCAAGCCCCAGATTAGTATTTATTTTTTTTTCGAAGAAAACAAGTGTATTATAGGATATACAAGCAAATACTTAATCATAATCCTGGTACACCCGAACAACGGTCGAATTATCCAGTTTAAAAACTTACTTAGCCACATGAAATTTACTCTATCAATAAAAAACAATTCCACTCGTATCATAAATAAATGAAAACGAGCATCTATCTCTTTCTTTTTTGCTTCGGGATTATTAGTTAGATCATTAACAAAAAAAGCTAATGCCTCATTTTCATTTATTGAATTAAAAAAGCTCAATCCTACTTCTTTTCTCATGGTACGCAAAATATCTGCCATTAAATAAATAATTAGATTTTCTTTATAATAACTGCAGCACTTTATTAATGGATTAGTTGTGAATTCTCTAAAAAATACGTATTTACGGTATATTCCTGTCGATCCATAAAGCAAAAGTGAAGCACCAACATCAAAAAATTCCGTTCTTTGCTCATCTGTAAGAATAATCTCACCTTGTGAGTTTTCTTGAAACTCACCTTTCTTCATTGTTTTATTCATTAAATTTATTAACTTTATATATTGAACTTTTTTATCCTCATGCTTTTTATATCTAATCTCTGCTTGTCTACTCATAATAAAAATAAGTAGTGTTATTATAACGGAAAGAAGTGCAACATTTTCCGCTGTTATCATATTTTGTATATTCATCTCACTCCTTCTGATAATTAATCATTATCAAATAATTATCTAAATAAACTACTATATGGATTTACCGTCTGGAGCCTCTTAACTAAATCGTATTTATAAGCTACCTCTCTTTTTTGAGCTGCAATATCAATATAGTATGCGTAATTATTTATAAAATTAGCCCAAGAAATACAAGAACAATATGAATCATAATTACTATCATATATACCAGGCTTAGGATTCTTTTTATAGCTAGGTTTAATGTTCAGCATATTCGCTCTTACCAAATTATCGAAGTCCAATATAGTTGTTAAATCTGAAGATGGTTTAACAACCATATTAGCAGCTTCAGGCGTATAAACTGCAATTAATCCATTACATCTGTTATTCTCTCTATCCTCAAGAGAATATCTTATTTCATCATACATCCAATCATCATATCCACCGAAATAATCTTTTCTATGAGATAATGCATTAGGAGTTAATAAAACAATTGTGACACTTGTAGACCTCAACTTACTGTACAAGTAATTCTGAATAGTAAAATCGGACTGTCCAGAACGATTAACATCTTCAGAACAATTAATAATTTCGGTAGATGAATCAAATAATCTTTCTAGCCTTTCTTTATACCAATGCCCATCACTATATCTAAACGAAACAAATACTCTTCTTGCCATAATAAAATCCTCCCAATCTATAAATAAAATGTACCCAAAATTAACATAATAATGATTACCAAATATGGTATTTCAGTTTTTGAAAAAGCAGCATTTATAAAAGAATACTCTTTGCCGTTGTATCTTGCCAATGGCATATCGTATACTTCTATATCTGTGTCCTTACCTTTCCTAATATCATTATATATCCCTCTAAACTTTCGCTCTTGCTGTAAATAATACGCATCTAATAGCCAAAATATTAGAAGTGGAACAATAGCAATGTATATATAGAGATTATTCCTAGAACCGTCATCATTAGGCAATGCCGCGTATACACCTAATAAGGCTGTTAAAATTGCAACCGACATTTCTTTAATTTGAAATGAAAGTTGATTCATTCGAATTATATTATTTTGAACAAATTCAATATGTTTTCGTCTATTTTCTCCCAATTATAATCCCCCTAACATTTATCACTTGTGTTTATAAAGCATTGTTCATGACCATTTATGGAATAGTCACTGATGTTATATATAAAATGCTGCCGAGATAATCTTCTCAGCAGCTAATATATAAGAGTGGGCAGCTTCGCTTCAACCCACGAATCGAGATTAGGCCTCCATCTCCTGGAGGGATTTTGAGGTATTGTACATAGGCAATTCCTCCTTTCCTAATGTCGATTCTATTATAGGTGAATTAACAACATGTAACAACAAGAAACCATTATTCTTAAGCGTTATTTGAATCATCCTCTGACTCTTCATCTTCATTAAGAAGAAAATCAAGAGTAATCATATCATCAATTATGTCAACATCACCATCAAGGTTCCAATCAATTCCAAACATAACTCTAATTC
This sequence comes from Pseudobutyrivibrio sp. UC1225, assembly GCF_900115215.1. NCBI lineage: Bacteria > Bacillati > Bacillota > Clostridia > Lachnospirales > Lachnospiraceae > Pseudobutyrivibrio > Pseudobutyrivibrio sp. UC1225. The sequence goes on from NZ_FOVQ01000022.1 coordinate 11,171, forward strand.
CTCATATTAATCCATTATTATTCTGCTATCTGTCAACAATGCATATACATATGATTGGTAAGCGCTTAGTATTACCCCGAAGGGTATGAATAAAGGCATCCTTTTGGATGCCAGACATTCAACATATGGAGCATTTTACTCCATTTTATATAGCGCATGCTTCCTGAGTAGCTTCGCTCCATGGAGCTAACTGCTCTAGTTCCTCGTCTGACGAACCAGCACTCGGACGACTCTCGAGAAGATACTCGAGATATTTTTCAGGATCTATGTCGTTAGCCTTTGCGGTTTCAATCATTGAGTAAATTATCATGCTTGCATTAGCACCATCCTGACTATCACTAAATAACCAATTCTTCCTGCCCATTGCAACAGGACGGATTGCATTTTCACTTAGATTATTGCTAAGGCTACAAGCTCCATCTTTAAGATAGTTCTTCAGGTATGGTCGGCATCCGTTGGTATAGTTAATCGCTTTGATTATACTATCGCCAGTCTTAGGTGTAAGTCCATCAAGCCACGCCAAGAAAGCATCTATCACAGGCTCTTGATCCTTGAGACGACGCTTATAAATCTGTTTAACTGAAAGTCCCTTCTCTTTATAGGCTCTTTCATAACTAAACAGCTTATCGCAGTATAGAAGTCCTTGTACCGCTGGATGAGTGTAATCCGTTTCATGACCTTTAGGAATGGCTCTCAGCCAATACCTTCTGATGTGTGCCTTATTCCAGTTCTGAGATATGGCTCATGCGAAGCGCAGGTTTGCTGAAATCCTAAAAGCAGCCAAGAAAAAACAAGCATTGTCTCCTTCTCAGGAGATTGCAGCTGAAGCCGTCAAAAAGATTGATTATATCTATCACATAGATAACAAATATAAAGAATCATCTGAAGAGGATGTTTTAGACAATCGACAGAAGTCGGTAAAGCCTCTTGTAGATGCTTATTTTGCGTGGATAAAAGAAACACTCTCAAATCCAGGATTGGATAAAAGTTCAAAATTGGTATCTGCACTTAATTATTCGCGGAATCAGGAAAAGTATCTGCGCGTATTCTTGGATGATCCAAAGCTACCTCTTGATAACAACGATGCTGAACGTAGCATTAAAAAGTTCTGCGTTGGTAAAAAGAACTGGCAGATAATCGATTCCAAGAATGGAGCTGAGGCTAGTGCTATGATGTATAGCCTTGCAGAAACAATTAAGGCTAACGGGCTTAAGCCATATGAGTACTTCTCATATCTTTTGAGCCAGCTGAAGGAGTATCCAAGGAACAATGTTCCTAAAGATGTCTTAGCTGATCTGATGCCATGGTCGGATAAACTTCCCGACGAATGTCGAAAAAATAAAACAAGGTAAATCCCGTGCCGTCCTTGTGGACGGCATTAATTTTTCATGGTGGCGGGTTATTTACCATTTACGTAAAACCGCCTGTTCGTAATCTCATCTATGCTCAGTTTTCTGTATTCATCACCTTTTTCAAACCATTTAGGATATCTATTGTATAGCACTACTCTATAAAACAGTCCCTGAGGCACAAGCGTCCACAAGGACTATTCTGCAAATATGATTCATATAAAAAAGACACTTATCTAGCAATTACCAGCGTGGGTTTAACAAGCATAAATATTTCATCAATAACGTCATACATCTATCAACGCTTATTCAACTCAGAATATTTCCACTAAAAAGAATTTGTGGTGATGACATGCTAACTGGTAATAAACCAATTCCCTTTTTACAACCAGTCACTGTACTTTCAAGAACATCACATTTAGTACCTACACCAATTATGCTGTTTAATACTTTATAGGCACTTAGTCTTTTTTTCTCTATCAAAACATCTTCTCTTTTTCCATCCTTTAGATAATAACATCGTCCTGGGCTAAAAAAAATATTCTTAAATCCATAACATGTGTTTAAACTATCAATATATAATACTTTTTCTGAATGAACTAATTCATGTAAATTGTCATCACCATTTTGAACATATGTATTAGTCATTCTTACTCTTGGAAATCCTTCCTCATTTGTCACTCTTGCGTTGCCCGTTGTCATAACATCAAATACCCTAGCTGTGTTCAGATTGTGTATATATCCTTCTCTTACCCCCTCCCTTATGAGCACAGTCGCTTTATTCTTTTCACCCTCGTCATCTATTGGCATCCATCCTGAACTATTTATATTTCCATCATCTATTATAGTTAGTTTTCTAGAAGCAATACTTTTATATAAACTTTTTTTACACTGATCAACGTTATCAATAAAGAAGTCAGCTTCTGACAAATGTCCGACAGCCTCATGAATCAATATCGCTGCTGCTCTTCCAGATAATAATACTTTACTAATATTATTATCACACACACTTGGCTTAAAAGACTTTATAAGTCTTATTCTGTCACTCGTTGCAAGTATTTTACTCTTCAGTGATTCATAATCTCTTGAAAAACAATAAATACTCTCCGTTTTTACATTTCCACGAACTAAAAAAGCTACATCCAGTCCCCCGCTAATTAACGTATAGTTCTGATTAGCACTTGATATTGTTTTTTTTAATACTTGCCACTTAAAGAAATATTCTATATCATTAGTTTTTGAAAAATACTCTATAAAACTAATAATATCATTTAGTTTTTCTTTATAAAACAGTTCTTCATTTAAAGCCGCATAATCACACGTATTTCCAATAATTATATTTTTAACTCTCAATAAACTAAATGCTTTTTCTTTTCTATCAACACTATTCTTTTTATTTGAATACATTCCATTTTTAAATTCGAAACAATGTTGTAATTCCTCTATGTAAAAACATCTATCTCTCCCGCTCCGCTTTATTATTGTATATGATATTGTTTTTATGCTATTCATATCTCTTTTCCAAATATTTAATGTAACCGATTCGTTCAATCTCTCTCATATGTTTCAAAACTTCCTTTGAATAGTCTTCTTCACCAAATTCATTTTTTAAACAATAGTAATCAGAATAATTATATTTGGGATAGCACTGACCAAGTAATTTATCAAGATACTCTCTACACATATTAGAATCTAAATCACTATAGATACTGACTCCAAAGGATAAATACTCCATATACTCGTCTTCTGTCAATTCATTAAATACTGCATTTTTAGACAATATATTAAAGTAAAATTCTGCCTCCCTGTGTTCGTAATTTAGGCACTTCCATCGTATTATTTTTAGCAATGCTTCCTTGTCCGATTTAAAGTATTCCTCTCTTTTATTTAAAATAAACTCCTGTTCTATATCTCTTTTATCAACAATATAATTTCCTATGGCAAGTATATCTGCATCTGAAATTACAAAGTTTTTTATCGCATCAGTAGGTGATTCCACTATTGGTTCATTATTTACATTAAAAGACGTATTGATACAAATATGAAAACCTGAGTATTCACTATATTTCTGCAAAATAGTATATAGCATCTCATTTTGTTTTTTATTGATAGTCTGTATTCTAGCTGTTCCATCTGTATGAGTAATACCCACTAATCTCTTATCTTTAACTGTTGAGACAAACATCATATACGGACTAGTTTCACGATTATAGAAATACTCACTGACAAACTCTTCCTGTACAACTGGTGCCAACGGTCTAAACATTTCGCGATGCTTGACTATCCTATTAACTCTATCTCTAATTGTGATCGAATCTGGTTTTGCTAATATACTCCTATTGCCTAACGCACGAGGTCCAAATTCCGCTGCGCCGTTAAATAAACAAACTATTTTTCCATCAGCTATATTCTTTGCAACTTCTCTGGAAGTCTCTTCCTCTTTAAAAGGTAAGCTTGAATTATTTAACGCATCTAGTATTTCTTTATTGTTATATTCTCTTCCTAAATATATAGATGTGGAGAAAAAATTTTTTTCTCCTAACAACTTAGCGCCTACATAAGCTAGACCAACAGCACATCCATCATCGGTAGCGGCTGGAAACGGAAAATATGCCTCAATATTTTCTTTGTTTCTTATAATATCATTCAAATTTGTATTTAAAAAAATTCCGCCTGCAGATGCAAGCTTCACATTACCCTTATTTCCAAGCTTTCTTGCTAAGTATTCATCAATTATTAATTCTATTTCCTTCTGCGCAACATACGCAATCATTGCAGCCCTTTCATCTTTCCAGCTTATAGGATTTACATATTTTGCCAACTCAACAAGAAATGTCGTATTTCCAACTTTTACTGGCAAATCTTTTCTATTTATCCTTCGGGCAAGTATCCCATATACTTGCAAAAAATCAATTAAATTATCAAAATTAAATATAATACCGTTGTCAGTGAGCGAAAAGAAGCGTCTTTCATATATAGTTCCTTTTCCATATGCAGATAGCCCCATTGTTTTACCTGCAGCAGGGAGTCCTCCATCCGAAAAACCCAAACAAAAGCTAATAAAATCATAAAACATACCTATGCTAATATTATCGTAATCACCAAAAATTTTGTCGACAGCAACTAAATTGTTATCCCTATTCTCAAATAATGTTAGCATCTCATAATGATAATCATCTATCCAATGCCCCTGTTCATCAGCAACAAGCACATAATCCGCTTTTTCGTTACAAAAATAAAAACTACTTGCCGCATGTGCATAATGATGAAATGGAAATTGTAATTCGTATATTTTACTCTTATCTTTTATGGGCAAATAGTCCCTAATGATTTGTTTACAGCTATTGATGGATTTTCCCGCTACCACAATATCCAAATCATCAATTGATATACCTTCCGCCTTCAAGACATAATTTATAGCTTTTAACGGAGGAACAACTACACCCCGAGAATTATTTGCATAGAATCCCTCTGAATGCTTTCTTCGATCCAATCTTTCTTCCGCAATAGCGTACACTAATTTTCCATCTTTAAATAACGCTGCTGATCTATCATGATTAGAGTTATTTATTCCTAAAGAATACAGGTTTTTTTTCATCATTTTTTTCTCCCGTACGCCATCAAATTAGATATTACAATTACTACACATAATACACCTAGAGTTGCTGTAAACAATACTGAATATCCTTCTTGCATAAGTACACCAACTACTGGTTGAAACACTATCGTAATTAACGAACATACTGACGATATTACCGAAAACACTGTCGCTTTATTATTATTGTCAGCATTTTCATTTATAATACATGAAATCGTTATAAACAAAACGCCTGAAGCCACCGAGTATAAAACCCAAAAACAAATTAATCCTAATATGTTGTTTTCAGATTTCCATAATAAGCTCAAAAATCCCGCCACAAAGAATGAATACGAAATATTCATACATACAAAAGGTGGTATTTTCAACCTGCTTATCACATAACTAGTGGCAGATGAAATAAAAATATTTATTGCACTTAACAACGGAAAAAATGAAAGCTTTACTCCTATGTTTACAGCATATGGTTGCCAAAATAAATTGAATACTGTAAATAATACATATGATACAATTGACATGCTTAGTCCTAGAATAAGTGCTTTGGTACTAAAAACATTTTTTAATCCTGCTATACTTACTTTGAAATAGGTGTCTATTGCACCTTTGTTATCCGGTAAAATAATTGCAGCGCAAATCCCCATAATTATTTGGATAACAATCACTATATATAATATATTTTCAGCTGAAGCCTCCTTTATTGTAGTCAGTGCCAAAACTACTGGTACAATTATCACTATTTCATATAGCTTTATCCTTCCTAAATATTTTTTATACTGCTCATGTGAAAACTCTGATCCAAACCACGCATGTAAACTTCCACTCATTAAAGCAGTTCCTATCCCTTTTATAAAATATGAACATATATAACCATATCGTTTAAACGATATAAGTAGTATTATGTAGGAAATCGCACTTAAGAATACACCCCCATAATATGATTTTACTCTTCCAATTCTATCGGCAAATGCGCCACTTGGAAAATCAAATATACACACACTTGCCAAATAAACACTCCAAAACACAGTTATTTCAACATATGAAAAACCTTTCGCTAGTAAATATACTGTCAATACCGCATTAGCCAATATATCCGCAAGTTTTTGTAATATGTTTACACCCATATAGGTGTATATTATTATATTCATGTTTTTTTTCATATTATAAAAATTCCCCTATATAGTCTTTAAAATCCTCGATATTTACGCATCCTGCCTTCATATTTTTAGATATATGTCCCTTCGCCTTTTCAGCCTCTTCTATCACGTATCTATAAATCAAATACATAACTGTTATCTGCTTATTAGACAATCCGTCTTTATAAGAAACTGTTGAAAAGCCACCTTCTTCCAACATATCTTCATTTTTTCCACATATTGTCATTCCAATATTTCTACAATTATTATAAAAATACGTATTTGGGTGTGGCACGAAAACATATGGTTCTATAAAATCAACTATTTCACAGGCAATTAATTTATAGATGTTATTTAAATCAAGCAAATAATCCTCAACTCTCATGTTTGGTAGTCCTACAATCCATTCAAAACCCACAGCAATATTGCTCGACTTTACTAACTTAGCTGATTCAACTATTTTCTCATAGCTACTATTTTTATTTGATATATTTAGTACAGAATCAAGCGAAGATTCTCCTCCAAAGATTATGCTCTTCGTTATGTTTCTTAATAGCTCAACTTTTTCCTTTGTAATATCACTTACGTGCGAAAACAATCCATTAACTATAATATTATTATCCTCAAAAACACTCTTAACTTCTTTTATATGTTCTATATCTAAAGTAAATAGTTCATCTGAAATAAACACAAGTTGAAGTCTATTGTTACAAGCTTCTTTCAGGTTTCTTATTTCACTTAGTAATATACGTTTATCTTTTTTTCTATACTTATGCCAATCTTCTGTATTCTCACAAAACCTGCACGAATACGGACAACCATATGAGGTTCGAATGGATATAGGCAAAGCTTTTATATCTTTTCCAATTTTTTCGAGTTCTAGTATTGTCTCATTTAAAAAATCAAATTCTATCGGTGGTAATTTGTTATAATCTTCTATGATGTTGGTGCCACTTATGCTGTAAATATCACTACCTTTCCGATATAAACATCCCACACATTCATTTTTATATCGTTCATAATTAAATTCTAATACTGTTTTTATGACAGGCTCAGCTTCACCTCTAATAGCAACATCAACTTTAGGTAAGTGCTCTTCAAGCAAATCAACACCCAGCATTTCTGTTAGTTTTCCACAATAGATTACTTTGCTATTAGGTCTATTTTTCTTTACTATGTCAATAATGAGATTTATAGAATACAAACATGCTACATTCGCGTTATTCATGTAATAATCTGTATGTACAATTAGAACTTCACACAAATATTTACCCAAAATCTCTTCCAGCCTATCAATATCTTTTTTTTCGAAGGTCCTAAAAACATTTTGTAAAGACAAGTATGCGACTTCATAACCTTGACTTTTTAACAATGTACAAAGTTGTAATGGTGCAGTGTTAACAACTTCATAATTTTCAATATTTGACACAACAGACTCTATCAGCTTTCCCTTTCTAAACGGACTCACTATCAAAACTTTCACCACTTTTACCTCCAAGATATCTTTCTATATCTTCTGCAAAATTTTTTAAAGCTGTATTCGCTATCAATTTTTCCTTCAATTCTTTTAAATACACTTTCATTTCATCTTCATCAACAAAATATTTTTCCATAAAAATATCAACACCATCTTTTATTCCACGGTCATAACAATAAAAAATAAAATCCACAGTTATTTCATCCATATGCAATAAGGTACTATTACCTCTTACAATATATCCATCATTAACTTTATCAAATCTATAGAATTCAGAATTGTATTTTATTATCCTCATTTTCCCCCCTTTGACGGACAACAATCTTCTGCAAATAAACTTCCATATTTATTATATGCTCTGATTCTGCATCCACCTCCACACAAATCCTTTATTTTACATGTGTAGCAGCCACCTCTTATATCATCGATTTTAATATTTCTTAATTTATTTAACACTTCAGATTTTTCCCATATGTTTTTGAAGCTTTGGTTTCGTACATTTCCACATAATAGATGTTTATCCATTTTCGAAATGCTACATGGATAAACATCTCCATTTGCCAAAATATTACATGACGTTATCCCAGCATGACAGCCCATTTCATTTGATTCCCTATAAATATCAAACAACAAAGGCGATTTATAATTCCATATTTTATAAATTTCGTCCAAATTTAGCCCATCCTCCATTAATGGAAGATATATTTCCCATGGACAGGCTATTGACAACATAAGTCCTTTATATCTTCCTTCCTTTTTTAGCCGAGTTAACATACACAAAAACTCTTTCCATCTTTGATATGGTATATCATCTATATCATCAGCCATTTGAGATATATATTTGATTAGAAGCACATTATTTATCCCCATTTCTTCAAGTTTATCCAAATTAGCTATATAATCATTAATGTTTTTATTTGTAACTACTTGTGAAACAACAAATCTCTTATTATCTCGTAATAAGTTTTCTATATTACGTACTACCTTTTGCGTATCCTTTCTATATTTTTCATTTACACTTGAAGATATATTATCTAAACTTACAACTAAATGAAAATTAGGATATTCTAAAATATCATTCAACTTATTATCAATTAACGAACCATTTGAAACCATGGTTATGTCTGTACAAGGTAATGCAATCGCATGTTTTAATATTTTGTATATTCCTTTTTTTAAAAGGGGCTCTCCTCCTGCAAAATTAAAAGACAATACACCCATTTCATATAGCTCATCAACTATTTTTTCTATTTCATTAGCACTCAATTCATCTTTTATATTTTTTCTAAATTTTGCTGTACAATACTCACAATTGAAATTACATTCATTAGTAACATCAATATCAACTTGTAAAGGAAAATTTACCATGGTTTAACCTCCAAAAAAGGCTTTAAAGAATTACCTTTAAAGCCTTTAGATTAAATGTTAGAATGGAGCTGTTCTATTCCATTGAATTGATGTCATCGGTATTGATTCTACTTCTGGTCGTATTCTTTTCAATGAAACACCCTCTTTTTTCTTGTCATCCTTTTTGTCTTGTGTCAATTCAATTTGGTTGGGTTTAGAATTCTTGTTCATATAAAACCTCCTTTTGTATAAAACACTACAACTAAATTAAATGTATCACTTTGATTATTGTTAGTCAACAGCCCTCTCTCTCGCTTATTATCAGTTTCTTTTCTGCATATGCGCTGTTTGTCGGACTTCTCTCTTACTCAACAAACTATACTTCAACATAAAATCGGCTAGCAGTGCAAAGGTAATTACCTTTGCCCAGACTGTAGACAAAGCGGATGCTGCAAAACCATGTTTTGCAGCATTCTTTCCTTTTCTCTGAGATTCTATTTTGATTTTTGTGTAAAAAAGTCTCTCATCAGGCCATTTCTAGTTCCCATTCCTGCTGTATCTTTGCCAGCTTCTTTAAATTCATACACGCAAAGGTAAGCGCGACTTTCATTATCATGCGCGCTTTGCCATACATCTGTGTATATCTAAAACCATGATTCTCTTTAGCTGTTCCAAAGATTCTTTCAATGGTTTCTTTTCTGTGAGAGTATAAATCTTTCATACCTAAAGTATGTCTTATGTCTTCACATGCTTCCATGTACTCTTCCCAGACATGGCGAGTTACAACTTTCACATGATTCTTACTTGCTGTGCATTGTCCTAAAAACTCACACTTCTCACATATGTGACCACAGCTTTTGTATTCCTTATAACCATCTCTGTTTGTAGTGCTGTATTTTAATATCTGGTCATTAGGGCAAATATAGCAGTCATTGTATTCATCATAGACATACTCATATTTCTTGAAGAATCCTTCTTTAGTCTGAGGCCTCTTGTAAGGAAAAACTGGTTTGACTCCATCATCAAGAAGTAACTTTGCAATGGCAGGAGTTTTATAACCAGCATCAACAACACATTTTTCCATGCCAATGTTTTGAATCTTGTCATAAAG